>JAMQPI010000407.1 GCA_023717565.1 Pyrinomonadaceae bacterium
GCCACGCCGTTCTCTTCATTGGCGTAAAACTGCCACTTCACGTTGGGTGACACGTAAACGGGCAGGTCCGGCGTTAAAGCATCAGTGGCGCTAAGATTGAGCCCCACCTCCACACCTTTGCCGACTCCAACTACGGCGCGCGGAAGATAGGTTTGGAACCCTCCGTCGTCGTGGCTCTCCAGGTGAGTGATGAAATCAAACTCGAGATAGACCTTTTTCGCCGGCACCACATCGGTCGAGGGGATGTTGAAAAGAGTTGACTGGGACAGGGCCGTATGGCTATTCAGCAAAGCCAACAGAACTGCGACTCCCAGCATACCGATCGTTCCAGTGATTGATTTAGCCTTGCGCATTGTTGTAGTTTGTCTCCACATCGTCTGTTATCGGACGATTTCAGTGGCCTATTCGTCTACGCGCCTGCAAAAGCCAAGACGGGTAGGCCATGTTATTTTGTTTAGGCAGTGGGACTAATTGGCCGCGGGCCCTCCTTACAAGTAGTTCCACTTCCCGCCATCATCTGTGCCTCGTTGCGCATCTCTCCGTCCGCGCAGTTAAGGGAATTTTGCAAGGTCTCCTGACGAGACGGTTATCGATTGGATCTCAAGCGGACTCCTGACAACTGCTATGCCAACGACGAGCCGGCCCGCAATCGATTGGCAAAACTTTAGTTTGCTTGGGCTTTATGGAGTTTCGAGAGCATCGCACACCCAGTCCTCGATGCCGCACCACGACGTTTTCGTTAGGGACGGCGTGGCTGACAACAAAATTGTCGCTCGATCCGGAGGCAAACCGGTTCACGAGGCCAGGGAAGATTTGCCGACAGGTACTGAGGAGTCTCTGCCTCTGGTAGCTACCCGCGAGAAAGTGACATGTTTGTAGTCGGGGCGACAGCAAACAACAAACACGTCGTGCGCGTTGCGGTCGAGGAGACGACTGGCAAACGAAAATAGGTTAACGAAACTATCGGTTTCGCTCCCCATCACACCCAAGTGTTTGTCCGGTATGAAGCTTGCTCTGAGGTCACCCGCGAAGAGAAAACATTTACTTCAATCGGAGGAGTGAGAACCCGGAATGGCGCTAATGCTTAAAGGAGGAGAGTTCATTGCAACCGAAGCTCTCAGTGCCAGCACCCTAACCAGGTTGATGACCCTGGCACAGCGTAGACCGCTCCTCGTCAACGGCATGGAACTACACCACCTGGACCTGGCCAAGCTGGTTGAAGAGGCTCAGAAGACGGGACAGCCGGTCTGGCCTAACCGGCAAATACCGCTTCTCGTTAAGAGCTAATCCAGGGACAGTCCAACAAACTTCCTAATACATTGCTGGCTTCCGGCGACTGCAGTGCAGACACATGGTGGCAAACCAAACTGAAACAACCTTCGCGCCGCGCAAGCGAAGTCATAGCGAGAAACTACTCTCGCATGCTGCGGTACGATTTTCAGCGGACCAGCCTCTGGTTAACGCCGCCGAAATCTCTAAGCAGTTTCGAACCTTTCTTAAGATAGAAGATCAGCGTTTGAAAATTGCCCACCGCTGCGGCGCGCCGGGAAGGCAAACTGCTGCCGCACGCAGTTCAATTCTCGACCTGGTGGTCGAGCGGGCCTATCACGCAGCGACTCTACTCGTTCCAGACGGGGGCTCTGGTCATGATGCCCGGGGTGGCAGCGCAGTAGTTGCTTTGGGAGGTTACGGCCGTGGCGAGCTGGCTCCCTACTCAGACCTCGATCTCCTTTTTCTTCATTCAAACCATCACGCCCTACCAGCCCGCAACCTGGTCGAACAGATACTCCGCCTGCTGTGGGACGCAGGATTGACTGTAGGTCAAAGCCTCCGTAGCGTTTCTGACTGCCCGCCGGCGGCGCACAAAGATCCCCATTTTCAAACCGCTCTCGTAAGCACCCGATTGTTGGCAGGTGATCAGGCGCTTTACGATTCTCTCCTGGAAACCCTGGAAAGAGATCGACGCAAACGGACTGACGCCTTCCTCACGGTTATCCGCAACGAGCGCGACGCGCGATACATGAGGTTTGGCACAGTCGTGTGCCTCCAGGAACCGAACCTGAAAGAGAGCGCCGGCGGGCTGCGCGATTTTCACACCGGGCTCTGGGCTGGATACGCGCGATACGGCTGTCGGACACTGGAGGAATTGGAATCTCGCCAGATCATTACGGAACTTGAGCGCCGCAACGCGGGACGCGCTGTCGATTTTCTCTGGCGGGTTAGATATGCGGCCCACCTGTCGACCCGCCGCAAGACAGAGCGTCTAGCCCTCGATTTGCAAACCACTCTGGCTCGTGACTTTGGGTATGAGCCGAACGCTTATCTGCTGGCTTCGGAAGCATTCATGCGGGATTACTACCGCCACGCGCGAGAGTTACACCGTTTCAGCGAAACGCTGTTCGCGCGGGCGTCCGAGACGGAACCAAAAGCAACCCGTTGGTGGAGTAGAAAGTCTTCGCAACCCAAGCCCACTGAGCCGCTTTCGATCCGGAACGGTCGTTTGGAACTGGAAGGCGACGCAGAACTCTTTACCGACAACCCCTTGCTGATGTTCGATGCCTTTGCCCTGGCTCAGGCGGCTAGTGTTCCTTTCGGCCATCTGTTGCAAGAGGCCGTGCGCAAAAGTCTCCCGCTCATAGACCAAAAGTTCCGAACTTCTGCGGAAGCGTCGCGCGCCTTTATCAAGCTCTTAAGCAGACGTGGCCGGGCCGGCTATGTCTTGCGACTGATGCATGAGGTAGGGTTTCTGGCTCGCTTTATGCCCGAGTTTGAGCGCATCAGTCTGCTCATTCAGCATGATCTATATCATCACTACACCGTCGACGAGCACACGCTCCAAGCCGTCGAAGCCCTCGACGAGCTGCATGTTAGTCAGGACAAGCAACGCGCGCATTTGCGGATCATTTTCGATGAGATCCAAGACCCGGCCGTGCTCTACCTGGCAATCCTCTTGCACGACATCGGTAAAGGACGTGGGCGGGGTCACATTCCGCGCGGAGTAAAGATTGCCGAGCGCGTCTGCACTCGCCTGGGACTCACTGAACTACAAGAGGAAACCGTCCTGCTACTGGTTAAGGAACATGTCGCGATGGCTCAACTCGCCCAGCGACGCGATCTAAACGAGCCCCAGGTCATCAGCGATTTTGCAGCGCAGGTGGGAAGTCTTGACGCCCTTAACTCGCTGATGCTGCTGACCTACGCTGACCTGAACGCCGTCGCTCCCGGCGTCTGGAGCGAATGGAAGAGCACGCTACTATGGGAGAGCTACCGTCGCACCCGGACTTTGTTGACTGGCACTGACGCCCTTCCGGATGACAACGAGAAGCTCGCGCGATTCAAGGAGCAGGTGGTGGACTCGCTGGAAGGCTCGTTGCCGATTAGTGAAGTTGAGCGTCACATCGCTCTGCTGCCGGACCGGTATGTCAGGGTGACGCGACCGCAAGCTGCTGCCATTCATATTTATTTGATCAAGGAACTCAAGACTGAGGTCTTTGCGCGACGATGGTTAAGGCATAGCAAGGCGTCTACCGAGTTGACGATCTGTACGCGGGATCGACACGGTTTGTTTGCCGATATCGCCGGAACACTCGCTGCCCACGGTATAGAAATACTGAGCGCCGAACTCAATACGCGCGAGGACGGCATCGCGCTCGACGTATTCATGTTACGTGAAGCCTCCACGCACCATGCCATAGACATCCAGCGTTACCCCGCGATCGAGCGTGCTCTGCGCAAGGCCATTGCGGGTGAATCGGATATCGCGGCACTCGTGGAGCGCTGGCAGACCAGACACGCCCCGCGGAAACGAAACTCAACTCAACACGCGAGGCAGCGCAATCTGCCGCAAGTTGTCTCTGACAACGAGGCTGCCGGAGCCTGTACCCTGGTTGAGGTACACGCGATCGATGAACCGGGGCTGGCTTATAAGATCGCGAGTGCGTTGGCGGCACTGGGGCTGGATATCGTGTGCGCCAAAATAGCCACCGAAAAGAGTGACGCCCTCGATGTTTTTTACGTCACCGATGCGGATGGAATGAAGCTCTCACCGGCGACGATGCAGTCAGTCGAGATATCGCTGACCGAACTGCTTTCGTCAACAGGCAAGACCTCAGCTACCGCCGAGGCAAATAAAAAACTTAAGGAGAAGACTTGATGAAAAAAGTTGAAGCGATTATTCGCCCGCACCTCCTGGACGCAGTAAGAACCGCACTTCAGGAAGTAGAGGTGATCGGAATGACTATTAGCGAAGTGCAGGGATATGGCCGCCAGCGCGGTCATACTGAAACTTACCGGGGCGCGGAATACCAGATTGAGTTTATCCCCAAAATCAAGGTTGAAGTGGTTGTGCCTGACGAGATCGAAGACGCTGCAATAGAAGCAATTATCAAGACCGCTCGCACCGGAAAGTTTGGCGACGGAAAAATCTTCGTCGTTGCGCTCGATGATGTAATTCGCATCCGCACTGGAGAGCGCGGCGAGGCGGCGCTATAGCTCAACTGCTACCGCGTCCGTGTCGTTTTGGCATGTGACCGTATTTTCATCCGGGACTCTGACTTCGATTGGCTTGGGCGGCGTTCGCGAATCAAGCGACCACTTAAGCAAGGGTGGCGTCACTAGCGTCGTTGCCATCACCATCATCACGACCGCACCAAACGTGGCTGGACCGATTACCGGCTCGGCCACGCCTGTTGCGTTTGGCAAAGTCAACGTCACTCCGATTCCAGCCATGATTAAACCCACCTCGCCACGCGGAATCATACCAATGCCGATCGCCAGTCTATTGATTTGCCGTTCGAATACGGCGAGTGCACAGATTTGCTTACCCACGATCGCCGCCAACGTAAGCGCCCCCGCGTAGGCCAGTAACTCTGGCTTGGCAAACGCTGTCAGGTCAACCCTAAGCCCCATCAACACAAAGAAAACGGGCACCAACAGAGAGCTGACGGGTGCCAGCAGTTGTTCAAGTCTTAGTTCTTCTCGGGTACGGAAGGATTTGAAGTGCGCCTCATCCAGCACCAGGCCCGCGGCGAACGCTCCCACAATGGGTGCCAGGCCGACCCAGGAAGCTACCCATGCCAGTGAAAAGCAAAAAGAAATCGACAGCGCCAGTAGGACGCCGTTTCCTTGTAAACGGCCGGCCCGGTGGAACACGTGCGGCACCACGTAGTGTCCCACCGCAATTGCACCTACCAGAAAGCAGATTGCCTTGACTGCGATGATTACAACATCCACCACAGCCAGGGAAACGCCGTTTTGCGCTGCCTTGATCGCACCTGCAATAACCGCAAGGATCAAGAGCCCCAGCACATCATCAATGACCGCAGCCCCCAGAATGATCCGGGCTTCCCGTCTGGCCAGATGACCGGTGTCTTTCAGGACGCGCGCGGTAATGCCAACACTTGTCGCACACAGAATCGCGCCGATAAAAATGTGCTCAAGCCGAGATCCGTTCGGCAGAAAGTAAGCGGCGACTCCCCAACCCAAAAAGAATGGAGCAATTACTCCGGCAATGGCCACGGCCATCGAAGACACTCCGACCTCGAGCATCTCGGCGACATTTGATTCAAGCCCTACTTCAAACAACAGGATGATGACGCCAATCTGAGCGAGTGCCCCGATTACATCGTTAGTTTTCAGAAACTCGGCTCCGCTGAAACCCACCAGGGTCAGATTTCCGACAATTATTCCGCCGAGCAGTTCGCCCAAGACTGCCGGTTGGCCGATTCTTTCAAACAGCTCTCCACAGAGCTTGGCTACAACGAGAATCGTTGCAATCCCGACCAATACCAACGGCTCCAGTCCGTGCTGAGTCGAAGCCGCAGCATCATCTCCG
>JAMQPI010000418.1 GCA_023717565.1 Pyrinomonadaceae bacterium
CTGTCGTGAGTTCACTTATGTAGACGTGAGAAAGGAGGCCAATCTTAAATGAATGACAGGTTAACTTTTCCGCGCATATGTGTTACCGGAGTGATGGAGTCACACTTCTTCAAGTCGGAATTCAGGCGGGTGGCTTCCAAAGGCAAGGGTCCCGATACAAGACGGGATATTTAACCTTCTTTTAGCCAATCATTAACTTTTCGGAAAGGAGAGTCCGTTTAAATTCGTCGCGCTTGCAGGAGAGGATTCGCGAAATGATTACTTGTTCAAATCTAACCCTGGATCGACACTGGTTGTTCACACTTGTGGAAGGTCAACGGACAGGACACAACTGGATGGAGTAAGACGAGGTTTGTAGCTTTCTTTTTACGACGGTCTTGCGGGCCGTCGCACCCGCGACTCGATTAGAAACTGGACCACCTGAGCCACTTGCGAGAGCGGACGCGGCTTGCGAAGAAATGCGTTGGCGCCGCAGCGTCTCGCCTCGTCTTCGATTTCGGCGGAGCCGAAAGCAGTCAAAACTATGATCCGTGTCTCTGAATCTCGTTCGTGAGCTAACTTGACAATATAGAGCCCGTCTAATTGTCGCGTTGCCCCCAGGCGCAGATCTTGAATGATCACTTCATAGTCCGTGCTGTTCACTAATCTTACGGCTTCACCCAGTTCTCGAGCCGTATCCACCAGGAATCCTTGCAGAGCAAAGTATTCGCTGATCGCGAAGCAAATCGATTTCTCATCGTCAACCACGAGAAGCCGGGGCCTTCGCTGGACCTCCAGCGCTGCGCTTTCACCGCTCATCGAGCTGATCCCTGACCAGTCCGCGACCGAGCCACCGTGTTTTGACTGAAGCTGCATCACGATTGTTTGCTCAGCGAGTCATTGAACTAACGAAGCCGCACGAAACGTCTCTGTGGAACCAGGATAGTCGTTCGCCCGGTATGAGAACCCAGAGAAACGGACCGTATGGAGACAGTTGGCGTGCTTGGTCTGGTAATTATTTTTAGCAGCGCCTCGCACACGTCGCGCGTCCCAGTCCCGATGGTATTGCCCTTCTCATCTTGCAAACTGTAGATCGTGCCCTCGCTGTCCAAGGGAAGAATTATGGCTTTTGCGTGCATCGACTAGTCCTCCTCGTCGGTTCGTAAAACGACGCCACGCCGCTTGAAATCTGAATACACCGACGACACAGTTTTCCGCCAGATCGTGGAAAACGCTTTACCAAAGTGGTGCGAACGTCGTCTTTGTGCCGAATACGCTATAGCGATCCACCTATCTATACAGACGTAACTACAGAGACCAATCTTAAGTGAAGGCGAAGTTAACTTTTTGTCATGTTGGTTGTGACGAAGTCGCACGTTTCCTGTCTGCCTTTAGCCAAGTCGTGTTTTTGGATCCAGGTGCAAAATTTAACTTTGATTTCTCTGCTCGTTAACGTTTTGGACCAGGAGACAGACTAAGCTCCTGATGCCCATTACAAACCGTTCACAAACGAAGGCATTCGTCCAGCATGACTGCCGCTGTCGCTATTGCAAAAACTAAGGAGTCGAAGCACGAAGAAATATTTATCGCGCGATACGATCGTTTGCTCAAGTGGGCCGCTCATCTGACTAAGCCCGATCGCGACCTGGCCAACGACATCGTACAGGAAGCGTTCGTCCAATTTACGATCTCGAGCGGGGATCTCATTGATATTAATAACCTCGACAATTATCTCTTTGGTGTGGTGCGCAATACTCATCTCTCTTATCTCAGGCAAACTGCCCGACAGCACTACGAGCCGCTGCAAAACAATGAATTCGATTCCGAGACTAGTTCGCTCTTGACTGTGGACCCACGAGGCCAGATTAAGATCAGAGACGAACTGCGAGCGATTTGCCGCTACGCTTGTTTGAGAAAAGAAACCTCGGTAACCAGCAGCGTGCTGATTCTAAGATTCTTTCATGGTTACTTTCCCAGCGAGGTGGCAAAGCTGCTGCATAGTGCGCGCAACATCGTGGACGTTCAGTTAAAGTCTGCTCGGCTCGAGGCCAGGGCCTGTCTTAATGCAACCTCGTTTGAATACTTTGAGCGAACCTGTTTCTCGCACATTCCTGCCCGCGAACGTTTTCAGCCGGCGCCTGACTTGTTAAGCGAATTGCGCCAGGAGATCTTTGCAACCAGGAGCGGCGACTGTCTACAGCTGGAGCTTTTTTATCCGGCCGGCAAGACTGAAGTGACCCGCGCCGTACTTAGCCATCTGGTCAGTTGTTCACGCTGTTTGGATGAAGCAAACAGACTCCTCGGGCTACCACTCCTGATGGAGCGACACCCGGTTGATCAGGGTAGAGAAAAAAGAGAAGGAAGTTAGTCGAAAACGGGCTGGGAAAGGTCCATCGTGGGCCGAGAAGAGGTGTGGACGAAGTGGACCATTAGAGCAGTCTTACTCGTTGAATCTCGGGCCTGGACGTCCGACCGGTGTAACTGAGATCGGCGAGACTCCAACGAGTCGGCCTACCCCATGACAGGAACTGGCCAGAGCCGTCTATTAAATAGACTGGCGCGCTGGCAACTCCCAACCGGATGTCATGAAGGATGAAACCTCCATGGGCGCCGGCTCTAACCAGAAATTCCCGACCATCAGGAAGTCTGTATATACCGTGGTCATTGAGTTCCATGGTTGCTCTCCCTTGTGTCTGGAAGCCGCTCTACTGAATAAGGCATGATGCGAGCGCTAATCGATCTCCCGGCAATAGTTGATCGACTAAGGCTTCGAGCAGGTCAAATTCAATCGGATTCTCAATATGTGCGTTGCAGCCGGCAGCGAGTGCGAGTTTGCGATTCGAGCTTGGATTGTTGAAAGAAATGGCAACTATTGGAACGGTCCGCAATTCCTCGTACTTCCTAATCCGGCGGATGGCGGTGAAGCCGCTCACTACTGGCAACTTTAGCTGAATTAGAAGCAGGTCTGGCCTCCTGCTCACCGAGGTGTCGATTGCATCCTGACCGTTGTTGGCTTCCAGGACCTGAAAGCCCTTCATTTCCAACAGCGACCTCAATAGATAACGCGTGTCTTCATCGCTGTCAGCGACCAGGATGGTGGGATTTGGCTCATCCATCATGCCCTTCCTTTCGAATACTTCGCGGGAGCTTCGTGCTTTACTACAGCAAATCGAGAGTCCTTTCTATCGAACATGATTACCGTGATGTATTAAGCCTCGATTAACGCAAGATGAAAACAATCCTAAATGTGAGCGGAACCGAACTGCGGGAAACGACCAGGACTTGTAAAAAGCCCCGGTAGGTCGGCAAACCACCGGGGCTGAAAGCTAAGGAGCATTTAGGTGCCGCAACACACCCGAGTTGCTGGAATCCGGGCGTGTCAGGTGTTACTGGCGGGAATACGCAATACTGGCGATCTACGAAACATCAGCCTATCAATTGCTCCAACAACCAGTACCGTGTACCTGACGGAGACTTTGAACCGGCGATGCTAATTGACCGTTACTGTCAACTTAAATCTTGGTTAAGAGTTGGCGATTCTCTCAAGCTGCGTGTCATGAAGTCAGTACCACCAGGAGGTAGCGGTGGGTCCTGTGTTGCGATTCCACTCGGCGTAAGTGATCAGGCCCCGACCCACCGCAACCGCCTGGTGGTACTGACCTCATGACACGCGGGCTGAGTGAGTCCCCACTCAGCCAAATAAAATGGAAAGTGACCATCCCGCTCCCAGCCCTGAAATCTTAACTACCCCCACCAGACAACCCAGCCCAACTCTCAAGCTACCAACTCTCCGCCTACTCCCCACTCCCCTGGGGCAATCCCTTCAGCCCGGAGGTTCGCATGAGGTCCAAATTCTCCTTATTTCTCCCTGCACTGCTCATCTTCACTACCGTTCAGCTGACCCAGGCTAAAACTGCCCCCGAAGTGCTTACCCGCAATGCTTTGTCCGCGGATGCAGCGGAGTCGGCACCAGCCGTCGCCGAGCTGCGCTCGATGGGACCAGCCGGTCTCACCTTATTGTCGGAAACCTACGCAGCTGAAATCGAGCGCCAGATTTCAGAACCCTCGGCGGTTGCGACTCCCGAATGGCGCCGTCTCTCAAGCGCTCTCGATGCTGTCAGCCAACAGAAGGACAGCTACGTTGCGGGTTTGTACTGGTACACCGATCTTGCCGAGGCCAAAGCCGCCGCTCGAGTCGCCGGCAAACCGATTCTTTCGCTGCGTTTACTCGGCAAGCTCAGCGAAGAGTTCAGCTGCGCGAACAGCCGGTTCTTCCGTACGGTCCTCTATCCGAACGCGGAAGTGTCGAAGATGCTGCGTGAGAGGTTCGTGCTTCACTGGCAATCGGTGCGTCCCGCTCCGCGCGTGACGATTGATTTTGGCGATGGACGCAAACTGGAGAGCACGCTGACCGGGAACAGCATCCATTACATCCTTGACGCTAACGGAGCTCCAATCGATGCGCTACCGGGTTTGTATGGGCCAGCAGCTTTCGCACGATCGCTGGGCCGCATCGAATATGTCTTCAGAGAGCTGGCAAGCTCCGCTGACCGCAAATCCGCTCATCATCGCGCGCGTCTCGATGCTATCAACGTCGATTGGGCGATGGACATCAGGAAGACCGGGGGCAAAATTCCACGAGGCTTTGTGTTATTACGCAATCAGGATGTGGCTCCGGCAGCGATTGAGGTCGCGCCGCGCGCGGCGACCAAGAGTTTTGTTGAGGTGAGAACCCTACGGTCCATCACCAGCGTTAGCGAAGCGTCGGGTGCCATAACCGACGAGGCCATCTGGAACAAGATTGCCGTGCTCCACCTGGCCGACGCGAAGTTGGACGCCCGAAGCATTAGCCTGATCAGACGGAAGACCCAGAACGCATTTGGTCCTGATGGATCACAATCGACGTCGAAGGTAGCCCTGGCGACTCTCGTGAAAAAGCTGGAAATGAATATTGCGCTGGACACGGTGCGCAACGAGTATCTGCTGCATCCGAAACTTCATGCCTGGCTAATCGCTGACAAAATACGAGACAACGTCGACGCATTAAACGAGAAGGTTTATGCCGAGTTGTTTCTTACGCCCGCTTCTGATCCCTGGCTGGGGTTGTTTTCAGCGGAGAGTTATACGGCACTCGAGAATGGCGGGGTCGTGCGGTGAATGTCAGGAGGAAGCAGATATTGTGACTCAACTAATGCCTCTCTTGAGGAATTGACGCTACCTGATTCGTGAGCCATGGCCGCCTATTTTGTGCGCGGCGGTTTTGCCTACGCGCGTGAGGAAGAAAAGGCTTTCAGGCATTGCAGTGTGAGCCGCGACCAGGGCTGCGGTAGCGGTCTCACCAAGAAAATAGCGGCCGGTGGACAACTCAATCGCGACAAACTCTCCGTAATGGTGGAGTTCCAATGGGGCTTTTAACTTCTTCTCGTAGACAGCCTCGCCGTCGCGATCCAGTCTCGAGACCGTTTCGGAATTGGAATCGAGTGAGGTCATAGAAAATCCTCGAGGGCAATTCTGGCAGAAGTTTCGGGGACCTCGAGATCCAGGTTCCTCGCCGTCTCCCCATCTCCGTGTCCCCCCGTCTCCCCATCTCCCTGTCCGTTCTACTACTTCATCTTTTGAATGATCGCGTCAGCAAACTCTGCGGTCTTGGCGGTACCGCCGATGTCCCGGGTCCGCACTTTGCCTTCTTGAAAGACCAAAAACAAAGCATTCTCGATCTTGTTTGCGGCCTCGCGTTCGTCCAGGTAACGCAGCATCAAGATTCCTGACAGAAGCAGCGCCGTAGGATTGGCAATTCCCTGGCCGGCGATATCCGGGGCCGAACCGTGTACTGCCTCAAACACTGCTCCGAGCTCGCCAATGTTGGCGCCGGGAACCAGGCCCAAACCGCCAATCAATCCCGCACAGAGATCCGACACAATGTCTCCGTAGAGATTTTCCAGCAGCATCACGTCAAACTGTTCGGGCCGCATGACGAGTTGCATGCAGGCGTTGTCAATGATCTTGTCGTCAGCCTCGATGTCGGGATAATCCGCCGCCACCTTTCTGAAGCAATCCAGGAATAGCCCGTCGGACAGTTTCATGATGTTGGCTTTGTGTCCGCAGGTGATTCTCTTCCGACCTTCACGCCGCGAATAGTCGAAAGCATAACGCGCGATCCGAGTGGAAGCCTTTTCCGTAATGATCTTCAGGCTCTCGACGACCCCGGGAACCACGACGTGCTCCAGACCTGCATACAGGCTTTCCGTATTTTCACGAACAATCACGAGGTTAAGCTCAGGATAGCGACAAGGTACGTTGGGAAGCGCGCGAATGGGGCGCACATTGGCGTAGAGATCGAGCGCTTTACGCAAACCTACATTGACCGAAGTAAAGCCTTTGCCGATGGGCGTTGTGATTGGACTCTTAAGCGCGACCTTGTTCCGCGTGATCGATTCGAGCAACTCTGGCGGCAACGTGGTGCCAAACTTTTCCAATGCTTGAGCACCGGCATAGTGAGTTTCCCAAGTGACATCCACGCCCGCCGCCTCGATGATTCGAACGACAGTAGATGCGACTTCGGGGCCAATGCCATCGCCCGGAATCAGTGTGATAGTATGTTTCATAAGTTGGTCAGTGGTCAGTTGTCAGTGGTCAGCGAAGTCTGCTATTCCCCCAGCCTTCATCGAGTAAATTCAAAACACAGGATAAAGCCACAACTGACAACTGACAACTGACTACGGACAACTGACTACGGACCACTGACGAGAAGATGAGTCTACCCACAGCAACAGCAGACGTAGTCATCATAGGTGGCGGCGTGATTGGATTAACCATCGCGCGTGCTCTGGCTTTGCGCGGGATCAGTGACGTGCTGTTAGTCGAGCGCGCGAGACTCGGAAAGGAAGCCTCCTCAGCCGCCGCGGGGATGCTGGCCCCGCAGGCCGAGGCCGATGAAGCTGATGACTTTTTCAATCTGTGCTGCCAGAGTCGCGATCTGTACCCCACCTTTGCCGCGGCACTGCGCGAAGAAACGGGAATAGACTGTGAGCTCGATCGTACTGGAACGCTCTACCTGGCTTTCACCGATCACGATCAGGGTGAGATTGAGCATCGATATGACTGGCAGGTCCGTGCTGGATTGACCGTTCAAAAGCTCACCCCAGCCGACGCCCGCACTCTCGAGCCGTGCATTTCCGAGAGCGTCCGCGGGGCTTTGAAGTTTCCTGACGACATTCAAGTTGAAAACCGCCGCCTGCTGAGCGCTCTGATTCAGGCCAACGAAAAGCTGGGTGTGCGGGTTATGACGGCCTCGACAGTTGAATCAGTTCGAATTGACTGCGGGAGAGTCCAAGGTGTTGAGACTGCGCGCGGCTTCATTAGCACCGAGCAAGTAGTAGTTTCAGGTGGCGCGTGGAGCTCCTTCATAAAGATCCTCAATGCAGCCTCGCCGAATCCGCGCATCGAACCGGTCAAGGGGCAGATGGTTTGCTTTGACTCAACGGACGTTGCACCCAACCTTGCGCGTCACGTGATCTATAGTCCGCGGGGTTATCTTGTACCCCGGCGTGATGGCCGGATCCTCTCAGGATCAACGACGGAACAGGCTGGCTTTGATAAAGAGGTCACTGGTGCCGGAGTTCATTCCATCTTGTCTAACGCGCTCGAAATCTCGCCGCGGATTGCCGATCTGCCGCTCATCGGCGTCTGGGCGGGTTTGCGTCCCCGTGCCCACGACAGTTTGCCCGTGCTTGGACCTTGTGAGCAAATCCCAGGGTTGGTGTTTGCCACCGGACACTATCGCAACGGCATTCTGCTCGCACCAATCACCGGAGAGTTGATTGCGGACGCGATAGTGGATAATGTCGTTTCGGCGGCGCTTAACGCCTTTAGTTCCGATCGTTTTACCAGTGTGGGCGTGAATCCGTGAAAACCGTATGAATACTCGCTACCTGAGAGTTCTGGTCCTTTCCAGCTTGTTGCTGGCTCCGATGACTGGCTTTGCCCAGAATGGCCAACCCACAGGATTGCCAGATACGCCGACGGACACGCGAACCGCCCAGTCCTTG
>JAMQPI010000658.1 GCA_023717565.1 Pyrinomonadaceae bacterium
AAAACAGGAGGCAGGAGGCAGGAGCAGGAGGCAGGAGCAGGAGGCAGGAGGCAGGAGGCAGGAGGCAGGAGCAGGAGGCAGGAGGCAGGAGGCAGGAGCAGGAGGCAGGAGGCAGGAGCAGGAGGCAGGAGGCAGGAGGCAGGAGGCAGGAGGCAGGAGGCAGGAGGCAGGAGGCAGGAGGCGGCATTTGTCATTTGTCAGTTTTTATTTGTCATTGGGCGAGTGGTTCTTGAGTGATGTTGGCGGCGGCGATGAACTGAATGATTCCACGATTCGTCCGTTTCACCAATGGACAACTGACCAACTGACAACTGACCAACTGACAACTGACAACTGACAACTGACAACTGACAACTGACAACTGACAACTGACAACTGACAACTGACAACTGACAACTGACAACTGACCACTTATCCGTTAGACTTCGCTCGCAATCCTCGCCGTGCTCCTGAGTGGAGCGTCACTCTGTTGATAGAGAGAGGTGTACCATGTCGAACGCAAAGTATCCGATCATTCTGGCTCATGGTATTGCCAGATTCGATTTCCTGCTCAATTACTTCACAAAGACCTTTGATGCGCTCGGTCTCAACTTGGTCCCGGCGAATGACGGCTTGCATTATTTCAAGGGCATCGCCAGTTATCTCCGAGGGCATGGATTCGACGTCTATCACTCGTCGGTAGGTTTTGCCGCGGGCGTCGAACAACGCGCGCAAGATCTTCGTGACGAAGTCAACAAAGTACTGAGTCTGAAGAACCAGGAGAAGGTCCACATCATTGGTCACAGCATGGGAGGCCTGGATGCTCGCCACATGATCGTTAACCACGACATGGCCGCCAAAGTCAGTAGCTTGACCACGATTGGGACTCCTCACTTGGGCACGTCTTTCGCGGATTGGGCGCTAGCCCATCAAGGTGACGAGTTTATTAAGATCATTGGGAACGTTATTGACCTGGCCGGATTCAGAGACCTGGCGCAGGGAGCGTGCAATTCTTTCAATGAGCAAGCCCGAGAGCAGGAGGCTTCCAACTCGGTGGTCTACCGAGCTTATGCCGCTTCGCAGAAACAGAAACTCGTCTTCACACCGCTGCAGAAATCCTGGGACATTATTAACGACAGCGAAGGCGACAACGACGGTCTGGTATCCGTAACTTCACAACACTGGCAATCCCAGGTTGTGACCGCTCAAGGTACCGCCAAGCACATTGAGCAAAAACTCTTTCCTGTCGGCGCCGACCATCTGAACGAAATTGGCTGGTGGGACCTCAACGAGATGAGAGAGATCAATTGGTGGAAGACAAGCATTGTCACCGCGATCCGAGACTACGAACTCCGAATCAAGAAAGTCTACCTTGATATCGCAACCCATCTATAAGTGCTGACATCATCACATCCGCGAGCGTCGAACCTTCGCTGAGTGAGGATTGATCCGGGCTCTTCGCCCCACTTTGGTGGCGTAAGAGGACACCGTTTTGCCCCACAATAATTCAAAACCGCTTGGTGCCGGCCGGGCCGAGCATGCACTTTGTACGCAAAGGTCTCGTATTCATGTCTGCCATGTGTCTTGAGGGTTGCGGCACGATTTTCGCTCCTTGAACTGTGCGTTCCTTCATAGGCACAAGGTCTTTTTTATTTGCAATCGTAATCGAGAAGAGCTTGCTACCAGGTGAAAGCTGTAGCGGGCATGCGCTTACCAGCCTGATTTCCAGAGTCTGGAATTCTGGCATGGAAGTTTCCGAAAGACGCGTGAGTTTTTGTCAGGGCCAAGCTTGTAGGCCGACCTTCACTTATCGAACGAGAAGGTCGGCCTTTTTCCATAACACCGAAACCCAGTTAACAAGCCTCGATCACCTCACTCTCCCGACGACCTTCACTTTCGAGAACTTCACTCTAGGAGAATGGAATTGATGAGTTCAAACAAACACACTTCAGCACTAAGAATGATTCCGGTACTGGCAGTGCTGGTTTCATTGACTTTGGGCGCGTTTCCCCACGGAATCACTGCTGCCCAAGCCAACCGTCCTGCTGCCAACAACCAGCAACGAGTCAGGGTGTCTTCCGCCTTGCGCACCGAGGCGCGGAGCGCAAAAACAAGCCAGGACAAGATTGCCACGATTCTGCAGCTTAATGGCCCACCGAGCCAGGCACTGAGCGCCTTACTGAAGCGCAACGGCATACGCGTCAAAGCGCAATTCCGCAACTTCGGCTCCCTGGCGGTTGAGCTACCTGTGAGCGCAGTTGAGGAGTTAGCCTCCTTTGAAGAGGTCGATTTTCTTTCTCAGGACGCGATAGTCCAGGCGCAGGGCCACCTCTCGCTTACAACTGGAGCGGACGCTGTGCTTCAGCAAACGACCCCAACCGGAACTCCGTACCTGCTAAACGGTGCGGGCATCGGCATCGCCGTGCTCGACTCAGGGATTGATAGAGGCCACGTGGCTTTAAAGGATGGTCCTTCAAGGATTACCGTTAGCGTAGACTTCACCGGCGAGGGCCTTGCAGATGACCCTTACGGCCACGGTACGCACGTAGCATCGGTGGCCGCTGGCGCCATGAACTCTGGTAATAATTCTTATCAAGGAATTGCCACTCGTGCCAGCGTGATCAACCTCACGGTGTTGAATTCACAAGGCAGTGGCTCAGTTTCCAGTGTTCTCAGTGCCCTCGATTGGGTAATGACCAATCGCACAACTTACAACATCCGGGTCATCAACATGAGTCTGGGAACCCGGGCCGTTAACTCTTATCTAGACGATCCGCTCTGTAAGTCTATTCGTCGTCTGGTTGATGCCGGCGTCGTTGTGGTCGTTGCCGCGGGTAACGAGGGCAAGGACGCTAATGGTAATAAAGTCTACGGTCAGATTCATTCGCCAGGTATTGAGCCTTCGGCGATCACTGTCGGCGCTTCGAACACTCTTGGAACTGACGGACGAGGCGACGACACGGTTACCACCTACAGCTCGCGCGGCCCGACGAGGGGCTATTCGACCGATGCTTCGGGCGTCAGGCACTACGACAATCTAATCAAACCTGATCTCGTGGCCCCGGGCAACAAGATCATTGACGCCGAATCAGATGACAACACCATCGTAAGTCTGCATCCAGAGTTAAGTACGGGCTTTGAGACAAAGAAGAACAACCGAGTGATGTATCTGAGTGGCACGTCCGTGGCTGCACCCGTGGTGGCTGGTGCTGCTGCCCTGTTATTGCAAGTCAACCCAAACCTGACGCCCAACATGGTCAAGATGATCCTGATGTACTCGGCGCAGCATTTGGCAGGCTACAACAGCCTGGAGCAGGGTGCGGGTCAGCTCAACATCGAAGGTGCCGTGCGGCTGGCTAGACTGGTCCGCACTGATCTGACTGTGAGTACAGCTCTCGGTGCACCACTATTGACCGGCACGGCGCCATCAGCGTCGACGACTCTCGCCGGAGAAACCTTCTCGTGGGCCGGACGCATTAACATGAGTTTTGCCTTCTCGTCCGGAACCAGTCTCATCACGAAGTATCAGAGATTCTACGGGACTGGCTGGCTGCTTAGCGATGGGATCATCGTTGGCGATGGCATCATTGTCGGCGACGGAATCATCGTTGGTGACGGAATCATCGTTGGCGATGGCACTCTCATGACCGACGGGATCATCGTTGGCGACGGAATTATCGTCGGGGACGGGATCATTGTCGGCGACGGGATCATTGTCGGCGACGGGATCATCGTCGGCGACGGGATCATCGTCGGTGACGGGATCATTGTTGGCGACGGGATCATCGTCGGTGACGGGATCATCGTTGGGGACGCCTTCCAGGGCGACAACACCGCCTGTATGCAGTAGCTGAGGAGATAAGAATGAGAATGACAAAATATGTAAGCATTGTTAGCAGGCTCGCGGTATTCGCTTTGCTGCTCGGTTTTGTGAGCATTGGTGTAATTGTGGGTGACTGTGCAATTGCATCGAAGGGCGTCATCGTCGGCGACAAGTCCTGATGGCAACGTAAGTGACGGGAGTGGGACTTGTAAGCTTAATACGCTTACAGGCCCCACAAACGTCGGTGGGTCGAGAGGCCCTGAGGAGCGAAGGAAAAGTTGGATTACGTTATTGACGGAAGATCCGACATATCAAGGAACATGAGCGCACACCGTTTAACTAAACCCTATATCTGGCTGGTCATTTCACTAGGCGCAGCGGCTTTGCTGGTCTCCGTCTTACGCCTGCCTGTGGAGCGACTTGACTTGCGATTCGTGTTACTGGCTGTGGTAACGATCTTTATCACTTCCCGTATCAGCATCCGAATTCCTCGCCTCACCTCGGCTATCACCGTTTCAGATACATTCATCTTTCTGATCCTTCTGCTTTACGGAGGCGAGGCAGCGGTTCTGGTGGCGACTACGGAGGCTTTTACCTCGGCTTCACGGATCAGTAAAAAGCCCCGGACGCTGATATTCAACGCCGCCGTATTGGCGTGCGCGACGTTCCTTACCGGCCTGGTGGGCCATTTGTTATTTGAGAGGGCGGAAAGTCAAAACTACGAGTTTTCTGGTAATTATGTGGTCGTACTCTGTTTGATGGTGTTGGTGCAATACATCGTCAATTCAGGGCTCGCGGCAATTTATGAAGCGCTCAAAAGTGACCAGCCATTCTGGCGAACCTGGCGTACCCATTATCTCTGGACTTCGATTACCTACGTAGCCGGGGCATCGGGGGCAGCGCTCACCGCCAAGTTCATGAGCTCCGGGGGATTGTTCACGGTCCTGATTACGACTCCCATCATCGGAATAATCTATTTCACATACCAAACTTATGTGAAGAACATCAAGGCCGCAGAGCTGCAGGCTGAACAAGCCCGTAACCATGTCGCTGAGCTTAGCCACTACATCAAGGATCAGGAGCGAATTCAAGAGCAGTTCCTGCAGGTCGAGAAGCTGTCGGCACTAGGGCAGTTGGCCTCCGGCGTAGCGCACGACTTCAATAACAGTCTGGCCTCAATTCTCGGGCGCGCGGAATTAGTGATGAAACACACTGACGATCCGAAGGTGATCCGGGGTCTCGAGATTATTGCCAAGTCCGCCAGGGATGCCGCTAAAACGGTCCGGCGGATCCAGGACTTCGCCCGACAACGTACCGGGCATGATTTTGAATTGATCTCCATCGATCAAGTGTTGTTGGACATCAGCGAGATCACCAGTCCGCGTTGGAAAGCTGACGCCGAAGCTCAGAACATACATATCCATTTAGATCTCCAAAATCACTCTAATGCATACATCAACGGCGATGCCTCGGAATTGCGCGATGTCTTAGTCAATATGGTTTTCAACGCGGTACATGCAATGCCCGCCGGCGGGCACCTTAAGCTTGGTGCGGAAGTGGTTGATAACGAAGTGATAGTTTCTGTGACGGACACCGGGACGGGGATGCCCGCGGACGTACGTTCGCGCGTTTTTGATCCATTCTTCACCACCAAGGGTGTTGAGGGAATGGGTCTCGGACTCTCGGTAAGTTATGGAGTCATTTGCCGCCATCAGGGAACAATTGAGGTGGAGTCAGAGGTGGGGCAGGGAACCACATTTCGGATCAAATTGCCGGTAGTAGCAGTCGACGCCGACGCTATGAACAATTCTAAATCGGGTGCGGCGATGACGCCCCTTCGGAGGCCTAAATTGGTAAAGATACTAGTTGTTGATGATGAGGAAGAAGTGAGCACTCTTTTGCGAGATATCCTGGAGGACGCGGGCTGTGAAACAGTCAATGCCAGCCGGGGACTGGAAGCTCTAAACCTCTTCAAAGAGGGAAACTTTGATGCCGTGTTCACCGACATCGGAATGCCGGGGATGAGTGGTTGGGAGCTGGCCCGTGCGATTCGGGAGTTGGACAGCAAAATGCCTCTGGCGATTATCACCGGGTGGGGCGATGCCGTGAGCATGAATGAACGACAAGCTGTGCAAGTCGACTGGGTGTTGTCGAAGCCCTTCTCAATGGCGGGAATTGTCGAGATCGTGCAGGAAATCTCACGCCGCCGCGATCACAGCAACCAGAATTCGCCACGCCTCATCCTGGTTGCCTAACCCGCCTGGGCGAATGACCGAGAGCCAGGTCAGCGCCCGCAGGATTTGTAGCGCTCCAAATGCCATCCGCAGATTACACAGATTTCGCAGACATTTAGGCAGTAAGACGAAGTCAAAAACCTCTAACTAGTCTGTTTCTTCCTCCAATCTGCGTAATCTGCGGATGGCGCAAACTCACCTAAATACAATACCTGCTGAGAAGCGAAAGTTCCCTTGCTGGGCGCGCCCGTTTATGTCGACGACTGTTCCGTCACTAGCTATTACTCTGCGATCTTTGCCGAGCATGGGAACGTAATCCAATTGAAAGACTCGGGCGGAGATACGCTTGCTGATTCGCAGATCCACTCCGCCGCCAAAGGACATTGCGAAGCGTGTCGAGTTGTCGTGAGCGGTTACGGGATCAGTTGCGCCATCCTCACGGTATGAGACGTTCGTACGGGCAGCACCAGCGAGTGCATGCACGAACACACTGGCCCGATGGCTGCTCAGAAACCTGGCTCGCGGACCGGCGAGAAAGTAATAAATGGAATGATCGGCCTTGAACAGAGTGTCGCCAATGCGCGCATTCGCTTTGCGACGATGGCCTGAGAAATCGAATGAGAGCCCGACGTGTTTGGAAAAGTAACGCGTCACGTTAGCTTCAATTCCATAACCCGGAATATACCGTTCGTTGTCAAGCAAGTCGAAGCCGGTGAGGGCTTTGATTTGAGCCGGGGTAAGACCCTCGAAGGTCCTAATGTCCTTATTTGTAAGAGCATTTTGCGCCGCGAGCGCTGAAAACCCAACAAAGACCTCTACCTTAGGTTCGTTATCCTGTGCCTGGCCCAGCTCAGCGCAGACAAATATCAAAAGCGTCAGAATCACTACTCTTTGAAGTTGCATTTCGTTCCTTTCGATGTCCTAGCAGACTCTTAGAGACGAAGACCCTGGGAGTAAGGGGCTCAGGTTTGACCTACCGAGCTATTAGCCGTGAAGTGGCGAATCTTATTACCGTGTGGAATAAATTATTTTTGCGCTAGACTGAGTCAACTCTGAGTGCATCAAAGGTTTTTCCCTGCGCAAGTGCGTCGCGAGCTTACGCTGACACTGGAATCGGTTTGTGAGAGGCTGCAGTGACTCCATCCAATCATCCTCGTCTCTATTCATTACTAATGACGGCGTGCCTCTTGTCGTTCTTGGGCGTCTTTTCTTTCTCGATACAGGCGCAAACGGCAGAGGATTTAATTGCCAAGCTTCCTCCCACGTTAAGTCCTGATGACGCGGCAGTTCACAAGCTGCTGATAATTGGTTACACGGCGTATGCGAAAGGAGACGCTCCGACGCTGTTTTCGGTGTTCAGCCAGCAGTCCCCCTACTTCCTCGATTTTAAGAAGCAAATGCAAGAAGGCTTCGCCGTCAACGAACACGTCAGGATTGATGGTCTAAGTGCCTTACTGGTCCGCAGCGTGCAATTCGATGGTGATAAAGCGACCGCGCGCCTCAAAGTTCAGATTCATGCGGTTAACAAGTTAACCGGCAAGGAAGCGGACGGGTTTGGCGCCAGTGATCACACCATTCGCTTGGTGCGGGATAGCAAGGGTTGGAAAATATGGCAGTTCGTTATAACTGCGGAAGAACTAACCGTCGAGCTACTCGCGGCGAAAACTGACGAAGAGCGGGCGGCGGTTTTGACTACCAAGGGAGAGCCGTTCACTGATGGTTTATTGAAAGGGTTATCAGACCAGGCCGCAAGCCTGCTCGAGACGAAAGGCAATGACGCGCAGGCGGCTATGATCTTTAACATCGTCCTGGCCGCTGCCCAGCGTGTCGACTCGTTATTGGGAAAGGCCAACGCGCTGGTCGGTCTGGGAGATGTTTATCTGGCCCAGGGTGACTATCTAAGGGCTGCAGACAACTATCAGCAGATCATGACGCTTGCTGAAAAATTAGAGAGCAAACAGGCCATCGCCGCGGTGTCGGTCAAACTGGGAAACATTCACTATTATCAAGGCAACTTCCCTCAGGCGATGGAGTATTACCAAACGAGCGCCAGGTTCTACGAAAAACTAGGCAGCACTCGGGAGATTGCCTACCCGTTGCTCAGCATTGGGAACGCGTACTTTGCGCAGGACGACTACCCGCGGGCGCTGGAGTACTTCCAGAGGAGTTTGAAAGTCTATGAACAGATTTTTGATCGAGCGGGAACAGCTTACCTGCTGATCCGGATTGCCGAGGTCCATGCGGCCCAAAATCGCTACGGCCAGGCGGTGGAGTTCTATGAGAAGAGTTTGAAGCTTCAAGAGGAACTCGGCCTAAGGGCGATGACCGCACTCTCGCTGAACGGTATCGCGAATGTTCGGTACCGAGAGGGTGACTACGCCGAAGCCGTACGACTCTCATCCCGCGCTACCGAGCTTGCGAAGGAAGGCAACGCTCCCGATGTCTTGTGGAAGACATTAACAGCGTTGGGCCAGGCACATAGAGCGCTCAAACACGTGGATCAGGCGGAGCGATCTTTCCTTGACGCGATCGACGTCCTGGAAAAACTTCGTGGTCAATTAGTGGGTAACGAAAGAGAGCAACAGCTCTTTTTTGAGAACAAGACCGTGCCCTACGTAGCGATGGTCGAACTTCTGGTCGCCCAGAACAAGTTTGCCGAGGCGTTCCACTATGCAGAGTTGGCCAAGGGACGAATACTTCTTGAAGTACTGCGCAACGGCAGGGCTGATATCAGCAAGACAATGACTGAGGAAGAGCGCGGGCAGGAGAAACAGTTGAGTGCCACAATGACAGCGCTCGGCTCTCAACTGCGCCGCGAGAGCTCGCTGCCGCGACCGGACAAGGCTCGCCTGGCCCAAATAGAAACTCAAATGCAGAAGGCACGGCTCGAATACGAAGGATATGAGACGCGTATTTATGCGGCCCACCCCGATCTGAAGATTGAGCGCGGGGCTGCCAAGCCAGTCGCAGTCGCGGAACTTGGTTCGTTGATTCGCGATCCTGGAACAGTCTTCCTTGAATATGTGGTTACTCAGGACAAGACGTACTTGTTTGTTCTGAGTAAGAGTGGAGCAGGGATAAACGCCGGACAGGTCGACATCAAAGTTCATTCAATTGCGATTGGCGCTCGCGACCTGGCCGACCGCGTCGAGGGCTTTCGGCAGCAGCTTGCCGGCAACTCGTTGGATTTCAAGGGCCATTCCCGCCAACTCTATGATCTGTTGTTGAAGCCGGCGGAAAAGGAATTGGAAGGGAAGCTTACTGTAGGCATAGTGCCGGCAGGTGGATTGTGGGAGTTACCATTCCAGGCCCTGCTGTCCCCGGCTAATAAGTATTTTCTGGAAGATCACGCGGTTGCTTATGCTCCGTCAATGAGTGTACTCCGTGAAATGCGGAAGAAAGATGGGCAGCGCGCGTTACCTGGTTTGGACTCTCCCGGTGCTTCACTTGTGAAGGTCGGTGTTGCGGCGTCACCTTCGTCGCCCGTACTGC
Organism: Pyrinomonadaceae bacterium; assembly: GCA_023717565.1. Classification (GTDB taxonomy): domain Bacteria; phylum Acidobacteriota; class Blastocatellia; order Pyrinomonadales; family Pyrinomonadaceae; genus PSRF01. Next base: position 9,529 of record JAMQPI010000658.1, read on the forward strand.
TTGCAATGGGGAACCCAACGCTGAGCGTCCGTTTGGTCACGCGAGCAAAGGCTCGCGACAGAGGTCTTCCTTTGGATGACTTGCCCGAAGCCGAACGCGAGGTGAAAAGTCTCGGAGAGATTTATGGAGCGCAGAACAGTAACATCCTAACGGGCTCGGCTGCGCAGGAGTTGACCGTCAAAGCCGACGCGTGGCGCTACCCGATTCTTCATTTTGCGACGCACGGGGTATTGGATAACTACAACCCGCTTTACTCCCAGTTGCTGCTCGCAAGCTCCAGCGGAAATGATGATGGCTTCCTCGAAGCTAGAGAGATCATGAAGCTCGATCTTCATGCAGATCTAGTGGTGTTGTCTGCCTGCCAGACGGCGCGCGGGCAGGTTGGCGCGGGGGAAGGCGTCATAGGAATGTCGTGGGCGTTCTTCATCGCGGGAGCTTCCACGACGGTTGTCAGCCAGTGGAAAGTTGACTCGGCAAGTACAGCACGTCTAATGGTGGGTTTTCACCGCGCTCTTCAAGGGACCGGCAAAGAGACTGGCGTTAGCAGGGCCGAGGCTTTGCGCCGCTCAGCCCTACAATTGATGTCGGATCCGAAGTATCGACATCCGTTCTATTGGTCGGGCTTTGTCGTCGTAGGAAATGGAATGAACTGAGGCGAGATACCACTCAAGCGACAGAAATTCGCAGGTTGGGAAGGGCGGTTTACCCCCGCTCAAGATTCGTGGCTATGAGGTCAGTACCCAACCTGCGAATTTCCGAATGCTGATTAGTTATCTCCAGTCCTGGACTGTACGTAGCAGCGTTTTCACCGCAGCCGAATCGGGGTTTTCTTTTGCTAGCAAGCGAAATTGCCCTTCCGCCTCCGTAACCAAACCCAAGTTTGCATACATCAAACCCACGGCCAGACGTGAAACGGGTTTCTGCTGTTTCAGCTTCGTCAAGGCGCTTAGTTTCTCGGCCTCCAGTATTCTGAATTCAGCTCGCGAAGCTGGCGCAACTGGTGCGGTGATCTCCTTACCGTCGCTAGTTGCCGTAACTTCCCACGAATAAACGTGACCGCGCGGAAGCGGTTCAGCAGCGGTCCAGGTTGTTTCAGATAAGATTGGACTTCTGGCAACGCGGTTGAAATTCTCGTCAAAGATGGAGACAACATAGCTTGCGGCTCGACTAAGTGCTCGCCATCTGAAGGTAGGTCGTTCCTCGGTAATAACCTTGCCTAACGGTCCAATCAATTCCAGGGCGTTATCGTCTGAGGAGTTTCCCAACAATCTAATGGGAGGGGACGACAGATCGTCGAGTACTCTGGGCATCTGTAACCCCTCACCAGCCAATGCGGCTTTGACCATCCGCTTTGTTGATTCGTCAAACCCTTCCAGACCGGTAAGATTACCGGCCTGACTCAATCGAATTTCACGATTGTTATCTCTTACACTGACAAGAAGTGATGGGGTGGAAGGGTGCGTCCCATCTGCAGGTTTTGGGGTGGCTTCTTCTGACCGTTCGGCGGGAGGAGACGCAGTTGGGGTTTCTCTGGAACCATTGCTCGCGGATTCCTCCCGCACTGAGAACGATGACCCTTGCCGCCAGAGCGCGACGGCAATGACCAGAAAGCCGACCACTGCTATCGCCAGGGCAACTTGCACAGGTACAGGTAACTTCCAGGCCCGCCAAGGCCGGAAGCGCCATTTCGGAGTTTGGTCATCTGGATCAAATGCACGACTAAGCTGGTCTGCGGCCAGTACAAGTACTCTACCCTTACAAGGGGCACAGATGGCGAGATGGCTTTCGAGAATGACCTGGTCGGCTTTGGTTAGAGAGCCGGTAAGATGTCCAGTCAGTTCAGCATCGGAAAGGTGAAAAGGCTCTTCACCAATGGTTGGGAGGAAGGCCTCAGTAAGGGAGTTGACAGCCAGGATTGAATGTTCCGCGTTCAAGACACGCTTGAGACAATCCTCACATACCGCCAGATGGGCATCAGTCCTGTGTCGCTCGGCTGCATCAATTTGCCGCCGCCGGTAAAGCTCAATGGTTTGCCCGGATAAGTGTTCGGTCATATTACTTTTCTTCCGCGGCGTTTGAGTGCCTTTCGTGTGCCCGCAAACGAAGCCGTAGAATTGCGGCGCTTCTTACTATTGGCTGCGACTCCTGAACTCGGCGTCTTCAGTTTTCTCCATTCGTCGCGCCAGGCGCTCGCGCGCGGTTTTTCGAAGGTTTATTACTTGTTGCCGCGTGATACCAAGGATCTTAGCTAGGCGCAGATCATCGAGTGGAAGCTCACTCCAAAGCGCGGAAAACTGTTCATCGGTGAATCCGAGTAGCTTCGCGATTTGTTCATGTGAAGCAATACCCAGGTACGGAATGAAAAAGATCGCGCTCCCGCCGTGCGCATCTCGCAGATTGAGCAGGAGAGCCGCGCGCTGTAAAACGGGAAGCTGGCAGACTTCGGCCCATACGTTTTCCAGAAAAAGGCGCCGCTCGAGCAACACGTCAACACCGGGTGATGAGTTAACCGGTTCGTTGCTTGGGTCGCGGTTCGGATCGTCCACCGACGCAATCGGCGAATCGGTTATGTTCCAAACCTCGGCTGCAAGAGCGATCAAACGATCAAATTCAACAGGTTGCCGTACTTGCTCAAATATGGCACCCAGTAATTCCGCCGGCGTCAGATCTTGAGCCGGCTTCGTTGCGAACATCTCCAGAATTGTGCCAGAGGAGGGTAGCGTCCCGGATAAGTTGCCGGCGTTGCTGGCTTCCTGCCACTGACTCAAGCCTGCATACCAACGACTGTTGTCAGCTCTCCACAAAGCGAATTGCGGATGTTGATTCAACTGATAACGCAAAAGGTTTTTCAGCCTCCAACGCTGTGGGTTCTTTTCTCGAAAGTAATCTGCGCAAGCGGAATAAGTCTTTGTGGCTACGTAGTCCCGAAAACTTGTAATGGATTTCTGGTGGGGACGCTGCTGCATCTTGCGAAGATCGGCAATGAGCGTAGCTCGCAACTCACCAGCAATCTCCATAGCGTCCTGATTTTCCTGATTGCCTTGAGAGCCGTTTAACGAAACGTGCAGTTTGCTTTGGAGTATCTTTGCAATAACAGGGTCCGCGTGTTCTTGAATGAGCTGTGAGAGTAACTCCTCGGCAGTCGGATAATCACGGGCCTCGAGGAACGGCGAGAGCAGAACATCGCTTACTTCAGCTGTGAACTCTTTAAGCATCCTGAGCCAAAATTTAGAGAATTGCGGTTTCTTCCAACAGTTGACCCTGCGCAAATCGCTCAACCCGGAGTTGCGAGGCGTCGATGACGTCGGACTTGCCCCGCAGAATTAGATCGGCGGTGATGCGACCGGAAGCGGGTGAGTGCATTACGCCATGGCCGCTGAACCCATTTGCGAAATACAGACCGCGCACTTCAGGAGCGGCTCCGAAAATGGCGTGATGGTCGGGAGTCATTTCATATAACCCCGCCCACGCCCGGCGCGGGTTAACCGCAGCGTCTGCCAGGACGGGAACGCGATCGGCAGCGCGAGTCAGAATCTTCTCCACGAAGGTCGCGTCGAAGTCGGTTTTGAATCCGGCGGTCTCTTCGGGGTCATTCCAGGCTAAAAGGATCCCCGCGCCCTCGCGCCTGAAGTGGAAACCGGTGGACATGTCGATGACCATGGGAAATCGTTTGGGTAGCTGATCGAATGCTTCGGTGGGAACGAGCTGGCGTCGCAGGGGCTCGACCGGAAGCTCGACTCCGGCCATCCTCGCTACCTCGGCGGCCCAGGGCCCGGCTGCATTAACGATGACTGGAGTTGCCACCCGACCCCTCTTGGTCATAATTCCAGTTACTTGACCATTCTCGACATCAATAGCCGTCACGGGTGTGTCGAGCCATAACCTCACACCGCTTTCTCGTGCTTTCAGCATGAATCCCATCATCACGCTGTGCGGATCGACAAAGCCGTCGGTGGGGCAGTAAGTGCCACCAAGCACATCATCAACTCGTAGTTGCGGGACAAACCTGGCAATGTCGTCGCGGCTAACTAACTCCACCTGCTTCAGTCCGAGCGCCAACTGCCGTTCGCGATTTGCTTTCAGATAATTGAGGTGACGTTCCTCCGTAGCGCAGAAAAGATATCCATGGGCGCGATAGTCCGCCGGGTATCCAACAACTTCGTCAAAGTTGGCAAAGAAGTCGATCGAATAAATCGACATCTGGATGTTTACGGGTGTGGCAAACTGCGCCCGGACACCGCCCATGCTTTTCCCGGTCGAGCCCTTACCCTGATGAGCTTCCCGCTCGACGACCAGGACATTTGCACAACCAGCCTCCGCCAGGTGATAGGCCACGCTCGAGCCTACAATCCCACTGCCGATAATCACTACGTCTGCGGTTTCAGTCATAAGTTGTTGTTAGGGGAGATGATTGCGTACAATTGGTGGCCGAGGATAAGCCTAACGAAGCCCAGGATACAAACCCGCCCTTAACCATGCATCCACAAAATACGGAATTTGCCGCTCAATACGGAGAGAGCTGTGTTGAGTATTACGATCAAATATACCGCGGCATTGCCCCCAACCTGGTCAATCGGCTTTGCGAGTTGTCGGCCGGGGAACGGGTCCTCGAACTGGGCATCGGCACCGGCCGAATAGCTCTTCCGCTGGCTGCTCGAGGCGTCGACATAAGTGGCATTGAGGGTTCGCCATCAATGGTCACGAGGCTGCGTGGCAAACCGGGCGGGCCCAGCCTGAACGTTGTTCAGGGGAATTTTGCGGACGCCGAAATCGAGGGACCATTTTCCCTCATCTTCGTTCTGGTCAGCACTTTCTTTCTGCTGCGCTCGCATGACGAACAACAGCGATGCTTTAAGACAGTCGCACCGCTGCTAAGCGATAGCGGACTCTTTGTGCTGGAGAACTTCGAGCCGCTGGGGGCGATGCCAATTGCTGACAATGGGCCACTAAAGCGGCAATTGTACCTGGCTGAACAGGTAGTAGAGACAGTCAACGGTCCGCGAGAGTATCGCGTTCGTCTCTGTTACGCGAGCACACAGCAACTTGATAAGATGGCGCTCAGTGCCGGACTACGCTTACGCCATCGCTGGAGCAACTGGCAACGAAAACCCTACACTCCAGGCCATCTCATGCACATCTCAGAGTACGCGAAAGCGTGATGTTAGGAGAGCATATGCTCCGAACCTTCGACTGTCCCAAGTGCGGTGCGCCGGTCAAATACGAACCCAACGAAATGCTGGGCGCGCAGCAGGGGACCCTTCGCTGTGACTATTGTCACAGTTCATTAATAGCTCCAGACGAGTCGCACGGACAGCCTGCCCGCGTGGTCCCGATCACGATTGACTTGAGAAATCTTTCCAGTCGCAAGGTCACGAAATGGATTTGGGTGATCGTAGCTATACCCGTGATTGCGATCCTGATGGGTGTGTTGGCAGCTATGGCTGGCGTCCTGGTGCCTCTGTTCTATTCAGTCAGCCGAACCAATAAACAAGCGACCGACAGTCCGACGAGACGAAAAGAAGTCGAGAATGCTTTCGCAGATACTGTGCTCAAGTTTGGAAGTGAAGGAATCGGACCGGGGATGTTCAAGGACGCCCGCAGCATTGCGGTTGATGGCGCGGGCCGAATCTATGTAGGCGAGTACACCGGCGGGCGCATCCAGGTTTTTGACCCGGAAGGTAAGTTCATTACGCAATGGAGCATCGGTGATAGAAAGACGCTCTTGCGTGGTCTTGCGGCCGACCGCAAGGGCATCGTCTACGTTGTTACGGGTGGAAACATTCTTCGTTACGAAGGCGAAACCGGCAATCTGCTCGGTCAAGTGGCATACGAGAAATCTGGCTTTGACGATGTTGCAGTAGCAGCCGACGGAGGTTTGGTAGCCGCGTGGTACATCAATCGCGACGATATTGTGCGGTTTGATTCCAGCGGCAACGTAGTCCGAACTATTCGCGAGGCCATCAGTTCGGCGAGTGGTGATTCGGAACTCAACACCCGTGTTGCAGTAGATGGGTTGGGCAACATCTACGCTCTGGGAACTTTCAACAGCGCTATTTTTAAGTTCACTCCCGAAGGGAAGTTTGTAACTCGTTTTAGCGGACCTGGTGACCAGCCTGGCCAACTTCGTGCCGCGAGTTCTGTGGCTGTCGATGGCAAGGGTCGCGTCTATGTATGTGATATTAAGGGCATCCAGGTGTTCGATGCGGACGGACGTTACCTGACGGTGCTCAAGCCGGACGTTTCCTCGTTCGCTATGGTCTTCAACGACCAGAACGAACTATTCGTGGTGGCCCGCAAACAGGTGATCAAGCTGGCTGTTAAGGAATGACCGGCATGAAAATTGGAGACGTGGTTTCCTGGCATCGCACGTTCACGGAAGACGAGATCCGTGCGTTTGCGAGATTTTCAGGTGATGAAGGAGAACACCACCTGGTGCCTGATGGACAGGGCCGCTTGATGGCTCACGGGCTACTGACTGCGACCCTGCCGACCAAGATTGGTGGTGACATGAATTTTATCGCCCGCCAGATGACCTTCGAGTTTCACCGACCGGTCTTTGCGGGTGACACGATCGAATGTCAGGTGACCTTGGTAGGGTTGGAGCCTGATGATCGGTACACCCGAGTGACGGCACAGTTTGTCTGCCGCAATCAGATGGGAAAAGAAGTTATGACGGGGCAGACACACGGCGTGATTAGGAATAGCTGAACGCCGGGCGAGACACCCGGCGGGAGAGGTACGCGATTTTGGTTGAATCGCGTACCTCTTTGGCTGGGCGGGTACTGGTTGAGTCGAAACAGTCGAAATGATCTAGACGGTCGTTGGTTGCTACTGCTGGAGCACGAAGTTGTAAGTGATCACTCCTGATACCTTTACCGGCTGATCGCCAAGGATCGTTGGGGAAAAGCGCACTTGTAACGCGGCCCTTTGGGCCTCGCGGGTAAGAAAGGGATGTCCTGAAACCACTTTTGCAGAGATGACTTTTCCGGTTTCATCGACGAGCACCTGAACATTCACCGCTCCCTGAATTTTCATCTGTCTCGCCATCTCTGGATACGGCGGCTTAGGTAAAAATATTGCGTCACCGTTGATGATCGATTTCTTAAGCACTTTTGGAGGAGAATTCTGAACCACCTGCGGTGGCGGCGGAGTGTCGATCGGCACGACGACAACGGAATTGCCTTGGCCTGGTCCGCCATTTCCGGTTCCGTTCCCTGGAGTGCCCGCACCCGGATCGCTGTCGGGTCCAGGGACTACGACTCCCCTTGGCATCGGTAAGTTGACGTTGGGCTTGGTCTCGATCCCTTCTGGAACCTTTGTTGGCTCGTTCACATCAGCCATCGCGATCTCACGCTGGAAATAGTTTCTATTGTTGGCTGCATTTGTTGGGCTGCTGGGTGTGCTGGGGCGGATGGGCACCGGCACTGGAGGTACGGGCAGATCTACCAGCGGCATCATGGTAACCAGCTCCAGATTCCCCTCTTCCATACGAGCATCGTAGGCATAAATACTGACGACCCCGGCGACAACGAACAGCAGGACGTAACTCGCCGTGGTGAAAAGAAGAAATGACCCTCGTCTCTTGAACTCGCCTCGGTGCGAACTCGATTCAATCAGGTTGCTGAACATATTGTCCTCCAGTGCCGGTGCCATTCGGGTCGCAGGAGCTTTACGCCGCAAACTTAGACCCCGATGGCACCGGGAAGTTCCACAATCGTCCAAACCCAGAGTCATTGCCGATTGCCAATTGCCGATTTCGAAGTCTCAAATCTTCGCCTCGTAATGCTGGGTTGGGACTTGAGTTTCTTCCAATCGGCAATTGGCAATTGGCAATCGGCAATGACTTCGCAGCCGTTGGACTTTACCCATTGGACACACTAGGATTGCACCGCTCCCACACGCCCTCTTAGGAGTTAGCCGAATGGCGACTAAACAGGCCTTTCAGGAACAACTAAATCCATTTGAGATTGCCAAACAACAGTTCAATATTGCCGCCGATTACCTCGATCTCGATCCTTCCATGCGGCATGTGCTGGAAACGCCAAAGCGTCAGTTGATTGTTTCCATACCCGTCAAAATGGACGGTGGCGATGTCCAGGTCTTCGAGGGATATCGTGTCCAACACAACGTCGCGCGCGGACCGGCCAAGGGGGGAATTCGCTACCATCCGAATGTTTCGCTTGATGAGGTCAAAGCCCTGGCTACCTGGATGACGTGGAAGTGCGCCACTCTGGGCATTCCCTACGGAGGCGGCAAGGGTGGAGTTATCTGCGATCCAAAGCGAATGTCCAAAGATGAGTTAGAGCGCCTCACCCGCCGCTATGCCTTCGAAATTGCACCCATCATTGGCCCCGATCGCGACATCCCCGCTCCCGATGTCTACACGGACGAGCAAACGATGGCCTGGATCATGGACACGATTTCGATGGTGCGCGGGCACACTGAACTCGGAGTGGTTACCGGCAAGCCGATATCGCTGGGCGGCTCACTGGGACGCAATGAAGCTACGGCCCGCGGTTGTCTCTATGCGTTGCGAGAGGCGTGTAAGGTGAAAGGCATGAGTCTGCAGGGATCGCGGGTGTCCGTGCACGGGTTTGGCAACGCGGGTGCGAATATCGCGCGGCTGGTGGCGGAGGATGGAGCGCGAGTTGTCGCGATCTGTGATTCAAAGATCGGTCTATATGCCGAGGGCGGAATCGATATTCAGGAAGCACTCCGGCACAAAGCGAAGACCAAGTGTCTGGCGGGTATGCGGGGAGTGAAGGAGATACCGTCAGACGACGTGTTGACGGTGGATTGTGACATCCTGTTACCCTCCGCCCTTGAGAACGCGATTACGCTCGCGAATGTCGGAAAGGTGAAGGCCCGAATCATTGCGGAGCTGGCGAATGGACCAACAACGCCGGGTTCTGATCGCGTTCTGGCCGACAACGGCGTCTTCCTCGTTCCGGACATTCTGGCGAACGCGGGCGGTGTCACAGTCAGTTATTACGAATGGGTGCAGGATCAGTACTCCTTCTTCTGGTCTGAGTCGCACATCAATGAAACGTTGGAGCAGGCGATGCGGGTTGCATTCAAATCGGTACACGAAACCGCCCAACGTTACGACACGGACATGCGCACTGGGGCGTACATACTGGCCGTCGACCGCGTGGCGGAAGCGACGCGAGTACGCGGGATATTTCCGTAGGAAAAACGTGCTTTGGTCTTTGTACTTTGTGCTTGGTACTTTGTTCTGAGTTCTCAAATCTGAGATCTGAGATCTGAGATCTGAAATCCGGAAATCTATGAAAGACAAAATTACAGTCTACGAAAAACCTACTTGCACGAAATGCCGGGAGATGGATCGGCTCCTCCGGGAGAGTGGAGTTGATTTCGAGAAGGTTAACTACTATATAGAGCCGCTGACCAGAAAGAAGCTGCGTGAATTGTTAGCCAAGATGAATCTCCCGGCCCGCGCCCTGTTGCGGACAAGCGAGCCGATCTACCGGGAACTCGGTTTGAGCAAGGACGAGTTTACTGAGGACCAGATCATTTCGCTGATGATTGAGCATCCAGACTTGATTCAGCGCCCGATCGTTGAACGTGGATCTCGCGCTGTCCTCGGTCGCCCAACCGAGAATGTGAAAGAGTTGTTATAACTTATGGAGTGCGGCGGCATCGTACCCGGAACGCTGGTGTTGATTGGCGGGGATCCGGGAATCGGCAAGAGCACTCTGTTGCTGCAAGTGGCCGACAGGCTGAGCGCCGGTGGCACGGTCGTACTTTATGTTTCAGGAGAGGAGTCTGAGC
>JAMQPI010000487.1 GCA_023717565.1 Pyrinomonadaceae bacterium
GTTGTCTTCGACGACGTGCAGATTCGGAATATTGAACGATATGAAACGATACTCCTGCGGACCTTCCATTAGCTTAGCGCCAGAACGAGTGATGAAGTGATTCATATCGTTCTGCGCCGCGGCGGTGGTGGCCAGGAACGCTAAGATCAGGAACGCAGTAAGTAGTTGCATAGCCTTAGAATTCTCCGTATCTAATGCAGGTGGTAGCGAGGCATTTGTCATTTCTCATTTGACATTTTTCATTTGGCATTTCCCGATCTTGTTTCGTAGTGATTCGTGGTGTTTCGTGGATCGTGTGTTTAGCTCACAACATTGTCAGTGATGATGTTATGAGGTTCGAGCCGGTCGTACCAGAACTTCTTGAGAAAAACCGTAGTGACGACTAAGACGGTCAAAGAGATCAGGGTGCCTCGCAGATCGCGAAAAATGATGTAAAGGGGAGTGGTCACCAGCATCAGTTGCCAGCAGATACCGACGCCGCAGTTGAGTAAATCTCGCCCGGCGTTTCTGTTGGGCTCGATAGTCGGATCGTCTTTGAGTAGCATAGCGTGAACCGGCTTCCAGAATCCCCACGGTCGCACATTGCGATAAAAGTTCTTCAGCGTTTCCTGATCCACGGGTTCAGTAGCCAAACTGGCTGCGACACAGGCTATCGCCGAGAACAAGACAATGAATGGAAACGAATAGGTCGGGTCATGAAAAGCCGGCGCGACCATCGGCAGTACCTTGGGTACTACCAGTGCCGACGTGAGACCGACCAACATGCCGCCAAAATAACCATGACCGTTCAGCCGCCACCAATACCACTTCAAGACATTTGCCGCGGTGTAACCACCGTAGAGTCCGGCAACAATCCACTGGGTGATTGAAGTTATCGACGAAATGAACAATCCGATGCCCATGCCGGCGAGGAGAATGAGCACCGAGGCCAGATAGCTGAAGCGAACCAGCGTGCGATTGTCGGCGTGGGGATTGACGTAGGCCTTGTAGAGATCGTTTACCAGGTACGCTGCTCCGGCGTTTACGGTGGCGCTGAAGTTGGCCATGAATGACGAAAGCAGCCCTGCCAGCAAGATTCCTATCAAACCAGCCGGTAAGAAATGGTTGATGACATAAGGCAGCACCAACTCGAAGTCGATGTTGTCACCCATCTTGCGAAACTCAGGCGTAACGTAGACAAGTCCGAGCAAGGTTATACCGCCGATCAAGATCCACCGCGGCACCAGGCAGACAGAAACAATGCTGCTCATCAGACTGGCTTCTCTGGGGCTTTTGGCCGCCAGGATGCGCTGCATGTCGTAGTTCGGCGCCGCTCCGGCCATGCTTACCATTACGCCCTTCACGACCATCACGAAGAAGAAGAGGCCGAACATCGAAGCGATGCCCTCTTTGGCTATGCGAGTATTCATGGCCGGCAAGAGAGCGCTCCAATCAAGAGCAATGTTCCATCCGAAAGTGATGTCTCGCCAGCCTGCCGGAGTTACCTGGTCGAGCGTCCCTGCTCCCACGGTCATCATCGCGATCGCGCCGATCACCAATGCCGACAAGGCCATCAGCAGGAACTGCGCAAAGTCTGTCAGCACTACGCTCAACATGCCGCCGAGCACGACATAGATAGCGGTGATTCCCATCAGCAGGATCGCATAGGTGTTGGGCGACAGATCCCAGGGCAGGAATACTTTGCAGAACTTGCCGATGCCCTGGAATTCGTAACCAATGAAGCTGACGACGCTGATGAGCGCGAAGAGAACAATTATGCCGCGCGAAAGTTCCCCGCCTTTGGCTCCGAAGCGCGTCGTGATCCACTCGGCGCCGGTGCGGGCGTTAGAACGTCGAATCCATCTGGAAATATATACAGCGTCGAAAACCTGGTTGAAGATGGGCCACACCCAGGGTAGAAACACGGCCTTCATTCCGTAGGCGTAAAGGATGTAGACAAACCACATGGTGCCGGTGATGTCCCACATTGCTGAAGCATTGGAGATGCCCAGCAACCACCACGGAAGGGTCTTGCCGCCGAGAAAGTAAGAGTCCAGGTTTTTGGACGCGCGTCGGGTCGCATAGAAACCAACGGAGATCATTCCCGCGAAGTAAACAACGAGCACGATGATGTCCAGGGTGGATAGTTGCATCTGGTTTTCCTCAGCGGGAAGTCGTGAGCTAATAACTCCGGAACGAAGAGCTGATATTTACGACGGGCTGTTAGTCTGGAAAAAGAACGGCCCAAAGTAGCTCAGAAGAAGCGTCAGAGACAAGACAAAAAAACTTTGAGTGGTATCAAAGCCGAACGGGGTGAGGGCGGAAGGATGAGTGCGGAAGGATGAAGGATGAAGGCGGCGCTTCCAAGGCTGTGTTATCTTAGGCGGCCTTTGATGCTGCGGGTCATTGCCTGGCGCTCCAAGCCAAAGGTCTAAGACCAAGAACACTGCTATGACGGAACAAGCGAGGAACTAGTATTGTGGTTGACGAAAGATTTTCGGCCGCGGCTTTTGCCGCTCGCGGGCTTGATACTGTTGAGGCGCGAGCGCTAGCCGACTTGTTGGAAGAAGAAGTTCTGAAGGAGATGCAAGGTGTCGTAGAAGCGCAATTCAACGACATCATAAGACGGTTGAACGAAATGGGTCATCAATTGACGCCAGAAGTAGTTGATTTGGGTGAACTCCTCTACAAAGATGACTATGAGGATGAGCAGGGTTATCACTGCAAACTTCTACTGGGTTTCGATTCTATCGTCACAACCGGTTACGCGCATTTGATCAAGCACGCGAACGACTTCCCTGACTAATGAGTAGCCGGAATGAGAGCACATAGACTAGTCACAATCTCGCTAGCGCTTTTGATTTCCGCGTTGACGCTTCTTCCTGTCTCGAGTCTAACTGCGAACCCGGAGACACTGTCGCTACCTTCCGATCCGACGCAATCTCAGTATCCCTTTCAGAACCCCGAACTTCCCATCGAAGAAAGAGTCGCGAACATCATCTCTCTCCTGACCATCGAGGAAAAGATTGCTTGCCTGGGCACTAATCCGAGCGTGCCGCGACTGGGAATCAAAGGCAGTGGTCACGTCGAAGGCATTCATGGGTTAACTCAAGGTGGACCGGGGAAATGGGGTCGACCGAAGACCATCCCTTCTACTACGTTTCCCCAAGGGATTGGCCTCGGCGAAACCTGGGACGCGGAAATTGTGCGTCAGGCAGCGGCGGTTGAGGGACTCGAGGCCCGCTACGTTTTTCAAAGTAAGAAGTATCAACAGGGAGGC
>JAMQPI010000495.1 GCA_023717565.1 Pyrinomonadaceae bacterium
TCGGATCCGGTTCTGGTCGTCGGGCGGACACACTTTCGACCATAGATTGCGCGGGACCACACCGAACATCGCCCCTCCGTCGAGGCGAAACTCTGTGTCAGGCACAATCTCGACGCGATAGTCTCCAAACTGCATGCGGAAATATTAAGGCGGCTGCGCGCTCACTTCTGCGACTTGGCGCCTTTTTTTGAGCCCTCGGGCTTCGGCTTCTCCTGGCTTTGTGCCGGCTCTCTCGGATGGGCGTCCCCAGCTCCTCCCTGACCCGGAGCAAACCCCGGCGGCATACCAGGAATCGACTGCGCCTCGGGCATCTTCACTTGAAAGTTCTCCGCTACGGTGACATGGGAACGCTTTACGATGTCTTCGATAACCTTCTTCTGCTTTTCCTGTTCCACGGCGGCGCGCGCCTGCTCGCGTCCGGGTTTCGGCGGCGCGAAAGGATTGTCAGATTGTGCGCTGTTGCCAATCAGTATGTGGCGAGCGTGGACTTGTTCGACCTGCTTTCCTTCCTTCGTCTCGGTGCGGCGCTCCTCGAGTTTGATGATGTGGTACCCAAACTGGCTCTCCACCACGTCACTGATCTCGCCGGGCTTTAAAGCAAAAGCAGCCTTCTCAAACTCCGGAACCATCTGACCGGGGCCAAACCAACCGAGATCACCGCCCTTGGCTTTACTGCCATCGGTTGAGAACTCACCCGCTAACTTCGCGAAGTCTTCGCCGGATCGAGCTCTCTTCAAAATCTCTTCGGCCTTAACCCGTTTTTGCTTGGGATCGAGATCAGGATGCTTGGCGAGGTAGTCATCAATCTCCGGATCGGTGGCTTTCATTTTTTCCGCCAACTGCTCCTGAGCGTAGGTTTGCGCCAGCACGCGAGAGTGCTCAAGTTTGATCTGCAATTGCACACTGCGCTGCTTGTCCACGCCGGCCGCAACTCCTTTGCGCTCGCCGATCAGCACCTGGCCCAATTGGGTGCGCACCTGCTTGATTTGTTCTTCAGGGATCTTACCGCTCGCCAGTTGGGGGTTCTTCGCCTTGGCATCAGTCATGAACTGATCAAACTTAGCCAGGTTCTGAGGGTCCTTAAAAAATTCTTCCACTTCCTGATCCGTGGCGTTCGCGCCCGGATGGGCCGGCCCCTGCGACTTGACGTAGTTTTCCGCGATAACTACGGCTTTCACGAGGTCGAGCTGCCGTTTCACTTCCGGCTTGCCGCCGATGCCCTTGGCCTGCGCCTCTTCGGCAACTGCCAGCAGACTCTTGAGGTTCTCTGCAAAATCCTTACGAGCGGCTTCATCCGAAGCCAATCGGCTTCGAACCTGCGGAGGCTGGTCTTCAGCGATCATGGCCACGTCTTCGGCGCTCAAATTGACGACCTCAGAGCGCCGAGCTTTAACCTGCCACGCAATCAATCCGGCCGAAAAAACTACCGCTACGGCGGCAGCAATCCATGCTTTTGTTGTTGAAGTCAAAATACTTTCCTTTCCAAATTGAGAACTATTGCGGCTGCACTAACTCAAGCAGCACACCATTCGTTGATGAGGGATGAATAAAAGCTACGAGACAACCCCCGGCGCCGACCCGAGGTGTTTCGTCAATCAACCGGGCCCCTTTTTCTTTCATCTGTCGCAACGCGGCGAGAATATCGTCCACCCGGATCGCAATGTGATGAATTCCAGGGCCCCGCTTATCCAGAAATTTTCCTATCGGCGAGTCCGGGGTCAGTGGCTCCAAAAGCTCGATATGGGTTTCGCCAATAGGCAGCATCGCGATCCGCACTCCCTGTTCACCAACCTCCTCCGAGGAGTCGACTTCGAGACCCAGGGCGTCGTGCCAGAGCGCTGTCGCCTCTTTCAGTTGGCGCGTGGCGATGCCGATGTGATCGATCTTCATGAATTGGTCCGTTGTCAGTGGTCCGTTGTCAGTGGTCCGTTGTCAGTAGTTAGTTGTCTTTGGTCTTTGGACAACTGACCACGGACAACGGACTAGTTACCAATAAGCTCCTCGACAGCAGAATAAGGGTCAAGCCGACGCGTGGCAACCTCTTCGGCAAGCCGATCGAGTGTCTCAGATGCGGAGTCTGAAGCCAGGGTTCGCGCGACCAACCGCTCCCGAAGTAGTTCCAATATTCGCCAGCGAGCTATCGCACGTCTCCGATCGTTTCCCAGATCCGTCTTAAAATGAAAATCCCGATAATTCTCAATTGCGGCTGCCAAGTCGTCGACGCCCTTGTTTTCGGTCGCAATCGTTTTGATGATTGGTGGCTGCCAACCATCCTCTCGGCTGGAAAGCGACAACAAGGCCTCCAGCTCCTTTTCGGTGCAGTAAACTCCCTCGCGATCAGCCTTATTGATCACAAAGATATCGCCAATCTCCATGATCCCGGCCTTGATCGTCTGAATATCGTCGCCCATTCCTGGCACAAGCACAACTACGGAGACGTCCGCAGCCTTGACGATTTCGACCTCATCCTGCCCAACGCCGACCGTTTCCACCACGACCTTCGAGTATCCGGCCGCATCAAGTATGGAAACCGCGTCCACCGTGGCTCGGGCAAGTCCGCCCAGATTACCTCGAGTGGCCATCGAGCGAATGAATACCCCCGGATCCAGTCCCAGCGCCTGCATCCTGATCCGATCGCCCAGAATGGCGCCTCCGGTGAATGGGCTGGAAGGATCAACCGCAACAATGCCTACGCGCTCGTTGCGACTCCGGTAAAGCAACGCCAGCTTGTCGACCAGAGACGACTTCCCCGCTCCCGGAGCACCTGTTATTCCCACAATCAGGCCACGCCCGGTGTGCGGGAAGACGTCCTTCATTAACTCAGCTGCGTCTTTACTGCCATCCTCCACCTTCGAGATGGCGCGCGCCACTGCTCGGGTCTCGCCCGCAACAACCCGCTCAATTAGAGAGGACTTTTCAGTGGTAGCGCTCATCGAACAATCTCGAATGCTAGGCCTGCCTCAAGATCTCTCGCGCAATGATCATCCTTTGAATCTCAGATGTGCCTTCACCGATTGTGCAGAGCTTTGAATCGCGCCAGTACTTTTCGGGAGGATAGTCCTTGGTGTAGCCGTACCCACCATGCACCTGGATGGCTTCTTCGCAGACGTTTACGCTTATCTCGGAGGCAAAGAGTTTGGCCATCGAAGATTCCTTCGTCGTTTTCTTCCCCTGATCCTTCAACCAGGCAGCGCGGTACATAAGCAAACGGGCCGCATCAATTTGCATGGCCATGTTTGCCAGCTTGAATTGGATTGCCTGAAATTCGGAGATCGGTTTGCCAAACTGCTGTCTCTCTTTCGCATATCGCAAGGCCGACTCGTATGCTCCCTGGGCGATTCCCACCGCCAGAGCAGCTATTGAGATCCGGCCGCCGTCCAGGATTTGCATCGCGTTGATGAATCCCTGACCCTCTGTGCCCAGACGGTTTTCGTCCGGGACGAAGCAATCTTCGAAAACCACGCTGGCTGTTTCAGAAGCCCGCAGCCCCAACTTGTTTTCCTTCTTGGAAGGTGAGAATCCCTTCATACCCTTCTCAAAGATGAAAGCCGAAATTCCTTTGTTCGTCTGCGAACGATCAGTTACGGCAAAAGCGACGCAGGTATCAGCGTGGATAGCGTGAGTAATAAAATTCTTCGAGCCGTTCACAACCCATCCGCCATCTTGCCGCACCGCGGTGGATCTGGTGCCGGATGCGTCTGAGCCTGCGCTTGGTTCGGTCAAGCCCCACGCCCCCAGGTGTTCCCCCCGGGCCAGCGGTTCAAGGTACTTCTTCTTCTGAGCTTCTGTTCCATACTGGTAGATATGGTTCGAACAGAGTGAATTGTGGGCAGCGATCGAAATACCCACCGAGCCGTCGACGCGAGACAACTCCTCGATGATGGAGGCATATTCAACGTAACCCATACCTGCGCCGCCATACTCTTCAGGGAAAATCACACCCATCAGACCGAGGGCCGCAAGCTTGGGCTTTAGTTCAATCGGAAAGTGCTGTGCTTCGTCCCACTCCATGACGTGCGGCGCAATCTCCGCCTCGGCAAACTCGCGCACGCTCATCTTGATCTGTTTCTGCTCTTCGCTTAGTTCAAATTCCATCCCGTTCCCCAAGAGCACCGGATTCCACGCGACAAAGGCATCCTCGCCTGTCTCCAAGAACAGGCAAGAATGCCTGCCTGACCACAATAACACCGGCGCTTCAACCGGGATTATTCTACCTCAACGCCCCTTTGAACCGTGACCGGTCGAACGCAC
>JAMQPI010000511.1 GCA_023717565.1 Pyrinomonadaceae bacterium
ACTCCGTTGGATCAAGCACGCGCACCGCGCCGGTCTTCAAGTCCACCCGGGGTGGAATCTGCTCTGGGCGCCGGAAGGCAAAGTCGTCAATGAAGTAGTCCTGATCGATCGGCCACCAGTTCGTGGGATTAACGAGCGCCAATCGCTCAGTCGATCCATCGGCGTAAGTGACGATGATCTCACCGTTATCAAAGCGGCTTTGCATCTGATTTGACGAGCCCCCCATGAGCAAGTAGACGTGCGATGCATTACCCCTTAGCGGCACTGTGCTCGCGCGCGGATAGTTGTCCCACTGCGAGGTAAACACGATGTTCTTCGCTTCGCCCGAGCCGCTTATCTCGAACTGAATTCCTTGCGGCAGAACCAAGCGGCCGCCGTTTCGATCAGCGGCAGCGCGCAGGCCGGAGTCGTCGACATCGAACTTGTCGTCCCAGCGAGCCCAGCTGCCAATGCCTTGCTTTGGCATCGCCAGCGAGACGTAGGGCGAACGCGGGCTGAGGTACTCGTTCTTGAAGATGCGCGTTACCCGGTCGTTAAAGAGCGGCGCCAGGTCCACCACCTCCCATTTCATTGTAGCCCGGTCAGTATCGCCGGTCTTCAGCTTCCAGTTCGTTACTACACCGGCAACGGTCTTGCCGTCTCCGAGTTCCACCACGATGCGATTCGAGCCAGGCGCCAGCCCCGCCGCGGCGAGGGCGATCGCGTCGGAGTCGGCGTAGGCTGCCACTTTGATTGGCAACTTGACGATGATTTCGCCGACGCGGATGACTACCTCGCGGTGAAGCGTCCCAGGCGTGTTGTTGCGCAAGACAAATCGCAGACTGTCCGCGTCCTGTCGCTCAACTTGAAGGATTTCGTAAGCGGGTCGAATCTCGAAGACGAGCGGGAGCCACCACGTCAACTCGCCTTGCCGGACTTTGGCGAACGCAGTGCGATGTCCCTTTGAACCAACAGCGGTGGCGCGCAGGGCATTCGGCTCGCGAGTCACATTGTTGAGCGCCTGCTGTGGATCTACGGCCTCGATCAGTTTTGCCGCACCGAATTGGGCGCCAAGTTCCGTACCTTCGGCGACGATTGGCGTCATTTTCGCCGTTGCTGGTTTCTCGCCTTTCCAGGTGATGACAACTTCGTATCGATCGGCGAGCGCGCACTCGATTTCAATACGGGGCAGACCGACGGAGTCTTCGACCATTCGCCACTGCGCCTGCCTGTCGTTCACGGTGAGCTTCGCCACGCTGTCGCGCTGCGCGGCCACGCGCAGACTCAAACGCATCGGTTTGGCGAAGTGCGGCTCGATCGAGTAGGTCTCAGTCAAACCCGCGCGCCGGAAGGCAAAGTTGAAGTCCGCGTGGCGCAAGCTCGCGTGATCCCATTCCGCCGGTAGGCCCGGACGCACAAGCAGCTCACCGGCGAGCGCGTCAGGCGTCACCCCAAAGAGTCCTTCAACTAATGCTCGCGCGAGCACGCCTGCCGAATCAGCGAAGTCGCGTTGCGACTCGCCACGTGCCATGTCAAAAGCAGTCGTCATCCCTGCGTTACCGGGGCACAAGCCGAGGTACATGCTGTCGAGAATGCTGCCTTTGAATAGTTCGAATGCTTTGTCACTCCGCCCGGCTTGCCAGTAAGCGAGCGCGGTGTGGGCCACCTCTGACATCACGACGTTGTTGGTGGACCAGGTGTAGGGCATCCAACTCGTCGTCGGCAAGGTGAAGTACTCGCCCGCGGGAACACCCGGCCCTTGAACCGGGATGTGCGCGATCTGTGTATCGACAAAACGCGACATCTGCCAGGCCTCGAAGTTTGTCGGCACTTCAGAATCAACCGTGTGATAGAAAGTCCAGAGCGCCGCATTCGGATGCACGAGTTGCAGACCGAGCAGGTCTTTCCATTCACCGAACCAACCGCGATCCGGTAGCCACAATTCGCGGCGCATCGTCTTCTGAATCAGTTCAGCCTCGTGCTCGTAGACGCTTGCGTCTGCGCCGAGCAGCTTCGCCATTCGCGCCGCCATGCGGTTGTGGTAGTAGCTGTAAGCCGATGAGTGCGTCACGCCGCCGCCGTGATACTGCAAATCATCACTTGCCCAGATGACGGTGTAAGCTTCGTAGAGCGGCAAACCATCGCTACCGAATGGACGACGGAACAGGCGGCGTTCCCACGCCAGATGGCGCTCAATCACCGGCCACGCCTGGCGCGCGAAATTGAGATCGCCCGTCCACAGGAAGTGGTGGAAGAGCGCGTCGATGTAGACAGTGTTCATGTCGTAATGAGAGTTCGACATGTCGCCATTCGTGTGCAGTGCCGGCTCGTTGCGCGCGAAGTTGACCGTCGGGTCGGGCAGCGGCGGCGCGCTTGAAATGGGAGTCGTGTTCTGCTGCCTGGCCCAGTACGCGAAGTGCCGGCGCGCGCGGTCGTGCCAGCCAAGCTCGTCGCCAACATATGGGCCGCGCCAGCCGAGCAGCTTCGAGCGCCAGGCGACGGCGCCGTGCATGAAGACCCCCTGCGACTCGTCCCACACGCTGTCTCCTGAGACGGAGAGCGCGGTCACTGCGGCGTTGATAAACGGATCAGGTGTGTCGGCGACGACTTTCTCGGCGACTCTCCTTCGCTTCTGTTCAGCGTCGGCGAAGATGCGTGGCAAGTCTTGCGATTGATAAGCGGGAGGCAGCGCGACGGCCGGTCCGCCGTCTGGACCGAGCCGCTCGTTCTTCACGGCTTTGTAGGTGTCCAACTCGCCGCGGTCGTCTGAAGTTTGCGCGACGCGCTGCAAGCCAAGATGAAGGAACTCATGCGGGCGCAACGTCGCACGTCCGACTATCACTGGCAGTTCGACCGGCGTGGCCGACGGCTTGATAGCAGAGGCGATCAGTTCACTCAGCGACCCCCAATGTCTAGCATCAGCGACCGTGAGTCTCGCTCCTCGCGGCGTGAGACCGATGATCGTGGCAGGCTTGCTTCGGAGCGTGAACGTGCTGCGGTCAATCGCGAATGTATTGCCCCGACAGAACTCCGGCTTAAGTTGAAAGTATTGGCCAATGGGAACGTTTTCGGTGCCGATGTCGCCGTCGCGACGGCCCCGCTCGCCGCTCGCGCCCCCGTAGGCCCAGATCAGTTCGACCGGCGCAGCAGTGCCGTTCAATTCAATACGCAGCACCAATCCTTCAGTCGCACCCATCGGCAACACCGTGAGGGTGAGTCGCCCCCTGCCAAGCAACTGGTCGCGAATCTCATAGAGCATCGAGCCGGGACGATAACGAGTTAGGACATGTGCGGCGTCAAAGAGCCATTTCGCACCCGCCTTGGTCTTGATACCGAGCCGCAGATTGCCACCACGGCCCGGCAGGTAGAGTGAGAACTCCGGCTTGTCACCAACGTCCACGCGGAACGCCGTGTTCGTGCCATAGAGCGGCCGGTTGAAAAACTCTGCGCCGTTCTCGATCACGAAATCTGTAGCCTCGGGTCGATAACGTAATGCTCGATCGGTATGACCTGCGAAGTTTCCTTTCGAGGCCGCGGGGGTGGTCAGCGCCGGTAGAATTATTAAGACACTGGTGAGCAGGGCCTTGAGGAGAATTGCCGCTGAACCACGTCGATTAAGCATTTCACTCGACATCCTTCTTTACGATTGGTTCGCCCTCTTTGACTGTGAGACTCAACCCGGAGAAATCCACCCGCCGGCCGAGCAACGATCAATCGCGCCTTGAATCGATCGAGTGTTTAGCATCTGCCCGTCGCCGATCGCGCCAAAGTCGGTTACCAGATAATGCTTGCCGGACTTCGCCACGTTGCTTCTCGTGTCGACAGAGAAATTCAATATCAACAGGGCGGCGAGCAAAATCAGAACAAAGACCTTATGTCGCATCAGGCTCATCCTAAGAATCGGAGACTCGACCGTGCCGGTTGCGCTATGTTCAATTACTCACCGAAGGCTGACGAGTTCGCGGAGGGCTGGCCGGCACGCTGAAACTCTCTACCGGATCAGGGTGAGCCGGGTCAAACGGCTCGACATCATCACGCAGAAATCTAGTGAGGCCGAGTTTGTTTGCCTTGATGGCCTCGACGACGCACCGCGCCAGTTCATAGCTGCCGTAGTTATTGTGATGCGTCGCATCGCGGCCGTTGCCGGCAAAAGCCAACGGGGCCTTATCAACACCCAACGCTTCATAAAAAGTCTTGCTCATCGCGTTGAGATCGATTAATGCGACATTCTCTTCTTTTGCCGTCTGCCGCACCGCCTCAGGATAATCGCCAAGGGAGTTTGTGATCTTGCCATTCGGATCAAAGGTGCGGCGGTTCATCGAGGTGACCAGCACCGGTATGGCGCCGCGCAAACGCGCTTCCGCAACGAAGGCCTTGAGGTAGGCTTTGTAGGTGGTGAACGCCTCGACATAAGTTTGCGGCCACTGCTGCTTCTGATCGTTGTGGCCAAACTGCATGAAGAGATAATCTCCCCGCTTCATCTGGCTCAAAACTTTGTCCAATCGCATGCCTGTGATGAATGATTTGAGCGTCTCGCCGGATTCCGCGTGATTGGCGATCGCAACCCCCGGGCCGAAAAAGCGCGGCAGCATTTGTCCCCAGCTATTGCCAGGTTCGCCTGGTTGATCGGTGACCGTAGAATCCCCAGCCAGAAAAACGGCAATCGCATCTTCTACTTTGGTGATTTCTACAGCCGCGATACACGGCCGCGCGTTGTTGAACTCGATCGTCAGCTTGTCGTCCCAATGAAGCGCGCCCTGCTCGCGGTTGTTCAATCTTACTTGCGTGCCACCCGGCGCATTTGTCGGCGGCGGCGGCACCTGACTGTTCCGCACGTTGACTGTGAACGTTCGCGTTTCGAATTGCCCTGGTCCGGTGTGAACTCTTTCGAGCATTAGTCTGCGCGTCTCGGCTTTGACAGTAGCCACAGATTCGCCACCGAAGTCGCCGAAGATGATGGTGACGTTGTAGTTGCCCTCCGGCACCTTCACAGAAAAGAAGAAGGGACGGTTGCTGGTGAGAAAATCGTTGCGCAGGATGTTCGTTCCGCCGCGATCGATACCTGTGACCGTCGCGCCAGGCTCAAGACCATATCCCAAGGCATCGGTGTAAACAGTAGTCGGTAACACTTGAATGTAATCCGGCGCAACTTTACCGGGACCAAAGTCGAACTTGAAGGCGGTTTGGGGAGCTGGCGGCGGCCCCTGCGCCCAACCACTGGCTGGAGGCAAGATCTCGACCGCAAGAATCGCGGCGACCAAGATAGCAACTCGCAAAACCCCGACACGTCTTTCGATCACGTTGAACTCTCCATCTCAGTGACGATTTTGTAGCGACAGCGGCACGGGAATCACCATCAGATCGAGGCTGGCGCCATTAGAAAGCAACCCCGACTGAATCAAAATTCTCTTCCCATCGGGACTGAAAGTCGGATGCGCGTGATCCGGACGCATCTTATGGTCTGTCGTCACGAGCGTCGTCTCGCCGCTGAGCCGGTCGATGAGATAAAGATTGCCGTTGAAATTGTCACCGACGGCCCAGCGTCCATCCGCCGAACCGTTGCAGTGCCAGAAGCCGCGGCCTTCCTCGACCTGACCCACAATCTTCATTTCATTATTGCGCAAGTTGATGACCGCAATGCCGGTCGGTTTGGTGCGGAGCCTCGGCAGATGGCCCATGATCGCGAACATCACGTGATCGCGATCAACCACGACCTCGTGCGTGACCCACTCTTCGGGAGTCTCTTGATAGAGCGCGTGATTGTCCGTGCCGTCGGCCCGCACGAACCACATGCGCTGCGGCGCATCACCGCCGGTTTCATTACAGTAAATGATCTCGCCCGGCACCCAGGGATTGGCCTGCACGTGACCCATCGTGAACGCCGTATCAACAACGGTCTTGATCGCCCCGGTCTCGAGGTCGATACTGCGGATGCCGCCCGGCACGGCGGGAATCGGCTGACCCGGCGGCCGGCGCGCCGGCGCTCCGCCTGTTCCCTGCAGGCCGGATTGTTGGCGCGCTTGAACCTGCTCGGGAGTCAACCGGGTCACGCCGACGTAAGCCGTTTTTTCATCAGCATCGAGAGTAAAGCCTCCTGACTCCCGCACGTCATTCGGCAGCGTTCCGATCACGCGTTCGTAAGCCGCGGGCTCCTTCATCTTCCCTGCTTCACTATCAGCAAAGAGCGGATCGAGATTCAACTCGATCAGCCTGGCCGGTTCGTTGCGACCGCCGCGAAGGAAATATAACTTGTTCGATCGCCGCGCAATATTCAAACTTCCCGTGCCGGCGCCAGGGCCGTCAGTAAGTTGAATAATCTCGCCGGTGACTTCGCTAACCGCGAACGCCTGTGTCACGCCTCCGCGCGCGCGATTGGAGCGAAAGATGATGTACTTTCCATCCGAGGTCCATTGCGGATGTGTCTGATAAATCTTCGCGTCGTTGGCCGGTGAGGTCGTCAGCGCGGTAAACGTGACGCCCGTTTGAGCATCTACGATCGTGCGCTTTTCAGAGGGGAAGCGGCGGCCCACATCCGAATCGGACTGGGGCATCGCTAAAAGCATTGAGGCGCATAAGACAATGCTGGCCGCCGCCAGGGCTAACGTTTGCACGTTGTGGCCTCTCTCCTTCCGTCCCAGAGCATTGAGAACGATAAAACTTGGCGCGCGCTAGCAGCAACGGCAGCGCCGCGCGTGATTCGAAGATGAGGACGCGAGTTGCGGCGTGGCCGTACAGATTTCCTGGAAGTAGGGCTCAATGTTCCAGGGATCGCCTTCGTTAGTCCTTTGCGTGGTGACAGCTTGTCACCTACAACGATACAGTCTGTTCGGCCCAAAACTGAAATTCGCGATGCTTGTGCTCTTCGGCCTTCGCCTGAATCTCACCGGATGCGACCCGGCGAACGTGCTCGAAAACACGAGCGCCTACTTCGTCGATCGACTCTGTCCCATCAATCACACCGCCCGCAGACAGATCCAGATCGCGCGACATCCGATCAAACACCGGAGTATTAGAGGCCAACTTGATCACAGGAGCAATTGCATTGCCGATCGTCGTTCCTCGACCAGTCGTAAAGACCACCACGGTTGCACCGGCGGCGACCAGACCCGGCGTTGATTCTTGATCATAGCCGGGGCCCTGCATGATATGAAGTCCCCGAGCCTTCGCCGTTTCAGCGTACTCGACTACGCCTTCAACCCGCGTCGTCCCGGCTTTCGCCATTGCTCCGAGTGATTTGATCGTAATATTGAGAAGTCCGCCGGCAATGTTTCCCGGGCTGGGGTTCTGGTTCAGGACAGCGCCGAACTTCGAAGCGTATTCCTTGTACCAATCGAGTAAGCGATAGACGGCTCTGCCGGTCTCGGCATCTTTGGCGCGGTTCGCGAGTAAGTGTTCCGCCCCGCAAAGTTCAGGCACCTCGGTGAGCAAGACCGTGCCGCCGGAGCGGATCAGCAAGTCGGAGGCGCGCCCGAGCGAAGGGTTCGCAGAGATGCCTGAGAAGCCGTCGGACCCGCCGCACTTTACTCCCAGGACCAACTCGCTCACAGAAACTTCTTCGCGGATGGTGTGATTTACTTCCGGCAGCATCAGTTCAACTTCCTTGAGTCCGCGTTCGATGGCCGCTTGCGTGCCGCCCACTTCCTGAATCCCAATCTTGACGACCGGCTTATTAAAGTTCTTCTCTCTCTGCAACAGATACTGTTCGACCTTTGTCAGGTTTGTCTTTTCGCAGCCCAGATCCATCAGAATCACACCGCCGACGTTCGGGTGATCCGCATAGTTCGACAGCGTGCGCAGCATGACATCGATCGTCGACCCATCCTGGCAGCCACAACCCTTGTTGTGTGGAATCGGAACTATGCCGTCAACATTCGGATATTTCTCGCGGCTATAAAGAGTGAATTCCGCGATCGTCGAAATCTGCAGGGCCTCGTGGCTGGCACACATTGACGTCGGCACGATCAAGACGTGGTTGCGCGTTCCGACCCGACCGTCGGGACGGCGGAAACCCATGAACGTCGAGCGCTCACTCACCGGGAAATAGTCCGGCGGCGGTGTGTAAAGATCGGCCGGCAGATCGCGCACCACGGGTACTTCGTCTGACATGTTGTCGTGCGAAATGTACTCGCCTTCAGCGATGTCCAGGCTGGTCCCAATCGGTTGGCCATACTGCAGGACGAAATGGTCTCGTGGTATGTCGCGGGTGGCGAACCGGTGGCCCGCTGGAACTCGCGCGTTCACGCGGATGACGCGCCCTCCAGGCAAGCCCAACTCCAGCCCTGGGACAGTTTCTTGCTTGACCACCGCCAGGTTGTCCCTGGGATCGACGATAATTGCGTATTCACTGATGGGCGGTGCGTCAGTCGTGTAACAAGTAGACATGGCTTAACTCTCAATTGGAATGGAGCCGCACGCGGTCAGGATCGAGACCTGATGTCTTCCTTCGCTGAACGAGGTCAGAGGAGAAAGGCTCGGCTACTTTAGGTGCAAAGGAACCTTATTTCCTCGCGGTCGACTGCGTTTGGAAGTGGACGCCAAGGTGTTGCGTTGCCACTGGCCTGACTGGACCTGCGAGATCTGTCGGATCGTAATCAAGTTCAAACTCGAGAGGCATCACGTACCCTAAGGCCGAGAATCCCCAGAACTGGGTCTGGCCGATGCCAGCTCCGGTTTCAGCGTTGTAATACTCGCGCGTAACCGGATTCTCTTCGATTACCATGCGAAACATTCGGTCGGCTAGTTCGCGCGCGACACTTTTGAAACCATAGTGGATCAGACCATGAAAGATCATGTAGTTGGTCGGCATCCAGGTTGACCCACGCCAATTGCACTCATTGTGCGAACCCTGGTAATAGTCTGGCTCCGTTTTCGCATAGCTGGCCACTGGATACTTTAGCCAGAATTCCTTTTCGTTGAGGAGGTGTTCCTTAACTATCCGGCGCGCGCGACGCGGAGTGGCAACGCCGGCCCATAGCGGCATAAAGGCGGCTACCGACTTCACCTTTACCCGTTCATTCTTCTTCTCGTTGCGATCGTAGTAGAAGCCGTCCTTCTCATCCCAAAAGACCTCGTTGATCAGCCTCCCCAACCGCTTGGCATGATCCAGAAAAGCCTTTTTGTCGGCCTGCTTGTCTAACTTGTTCGCGATAACTGCCATGGCCCGCAGCTCACGCACCAGATAGCAAGCCAGGTCCACGCCTTCAACTTCA
>JAMQPI010000569.1 GCA_023717565.1 Pyrinomonadaceae bacterium
GACCCTTCCGCTGGCCTGCTGTCAGCATGTGCATGAGTCTGCGCCGGAATGACAGGTGGAATTGCCAGTAATAACAATCCGATTGCCACGCAAGCCGTGATTCGTATCAAAGCTGTGTCGTTCTCAGATCTCAAGGCCATCATGCTCTCCTTCTGTCTTATTCGGTTCGTTTTAGGTGGGTTCAAAAATCGATTTGTCTGAGCTCAACTGTGCCGCCATGTTTAATGTGCGGACACGTCCTGGCGATTGTTACTGCCTGGTTGTAATCAACTGCGGGGAGTAGAAAATATCCTGCCGTAGCTCCTTCCGACGCACCGGAGGAGGTTTCGACAATGTCAGAGCTTTGATTTGGCTGACTTAGAAGTCGTCCTTCGTCTTTCAGCTTTTCACCGCCAAGTAGCAATCCTCGGCGCCCTAGATCGCGGGCCCAGGTACCATACTCTTTGACTCTTAGCCGCTCCTCTTCCAGACTTTTGGCTCTGAGCTCAGGCCTGAACTCCCGCACAATCAAGATGTAGCCCGCCTGGGTTGGTTTGGTTGCTGGACCCGATGACCGACGGGCGCCGACTATCGCTCCGACTGAAAAGACCGCGAGTAACAGAGCAAATGCAGCGGCAATCTTGAGATAACCAGGAAGCCGGCGAGTACGGATAACTCCAGCTCCCTTGAGCTGTTCAACGATTCGGTTTTCCAGGAATGGTGGCGGCATCTTTTCTCTTTCTAATCCCGCAAAAAGTTCGAGTTCCTGAGGCGTGAGTTCATCCGTTTCTTGCTTCATAATGTTGAGTCCTGTCGAAGCACTGACGCAAAGCCTTCCGTGCGTGATAAAGTTGGCTCTTCGACGTGCCGGCTTTTATTTCCAGGAGGGTTGCGATTTCTTCGTGCGTATAACCTTCGACGTCATGCAAGATCAGCACATGACGGTATCCGGTCGGAAGTCCCTCAATCACTTCTTCCAGATCAATTGTGGTCGAATGGTGGCCCACAGTGTTGGTTAAATGGTGGTCTGACAACTCCTCTTCATTCCGTTGCCGGCGGTGGCGGTTTGATTCGCGTATGCAATTGATCAGAATTCCGGTGAGCCAGGTGCGCAAGCTCGACTTCCATTCAAACCGCTTGAGACCGTCGCAAGCTCGCATCCAGGCGTCCTGAATGGCATCTTGCGCGTCGCTCTCAGAGCCGCCGACGAGTCGCAGCGCCAGCGGATATAAGCTTGGTGTATGGCAGCGATAGAGCTCACGAAACGATCGCTCATCGCCCGTGCGGAGGAATTTCCGCACCAACTGCTGATCGAGTTCCGATGATTGGTGGAGCGTCATCTATTCAATGAGTGACAAACGGAGGTCAGATGGTTGCATTGAAGGTGTGGAGCTGGGCCTCAAAACTCAACTGAGTGTCATGAAGTCAGTACCGTAATGCGGTAGCGTCGGGTCCGGCCATCCACATTTGTCCCGCTCGTCAAAACTCGCCGGCGTTAGATACCAATGACTCGTTGGTCTGTGGTTGCGCCAGTGGACCCGACGCTACTGCGTGACGGTACTGACTTCATGACACTCCGTTGAGTTTTTGCGTACTATCTTAAGCTGGTGGTTTCCGCGCGTCAGGATGTGTATATTTGCGAGCACTCGAACGACTGCCCTGGCGCGCCAAGAATGCTTTCGCTACTGAACATATCAAACATCGCACTGATTGATGAGCTACGCGTTGAGTTTGGCCGGGGCCTCAATCTGCTTACCGGCGAGACCGGATCGGGAAAGTCAATCATTGTAGATGCGTTGGGTATCCTGATCGGCGGCAGGTTCACTTCTGATCTCCTCAAAACGGGCGCAGAACGAGGCTTTATCGAAGGCCTGTTCTCTGTGACGCCAAGTCCACCTCTCCAAGCAGCCCTCGCTGCCGCCGGGATTGAAGTGGAGACTGGCAATGAAGAAGCCACTGCGGAGACGGATATCATCATCCGGCGCGAACTATCTGCCCCTGGTCGTAACAAGATCTTCATCAACAATCAACTGGCCACGCAATCACTGCTTCGTGAGTTGCGCCCATTTCTTGTCGACATACATGGCCAGGGTGATCAGCAGACGCTTTTCAGTCCCGAAACACATCTCGAGTTACTCGATGCTTTCACAGCTAATGCGGCGCGGCTCGCGGAAGTGGACGAGGCCTACCACTATTGGCTCGGTCGCAAACGAGAGCTCGACCAATTGCAACGAGACGAAGCGGAAAGGTTTCAGCTGGTAGATATTCTCAAGTTTCAGATCACCGAGCTCGAACGCGCGCAGTTGGCCATTGGCGAGGACGCCACGTTGGAGGAAGAGCGTCGACTACTGCTTAACTTCGAGAAACTGACAGCGCTTTCTGATGAGAGCTACCGCCTGATTTACGATGACAATGAGGCGGCGCTCACTCGCCTGCGACAGGCAATGAAG
Organism: Pyrinomonadaceae bacterium; assembly: GCA_023717565.1. Lineage (GTDB taxonomy): Bacteria > Acidobacteriota > Blastocatellia > Pyrinomonadales > Pyrinomonadaceae > PSRF01. The sequence goes on from JAMQPI010000569.1 coordinate 2,430, forward strand.
CGGGTCGCGGAACTTGCGGAATTTGACTCTACCTTCGCTGAGTACAAAGAGGGACTCGAGGCTGCCAGTGCGGTCCTGGAAGACCTCGCTTTTTCGTTGCGTGGGTTCTCAGACAAGCTCGAATTCTCCCCTGCCCGCCTGGCGGAAATAGAGGATCGGCTCGTGGAGATATCTCGCCTCAAGCGGAAGTACGGCGGCTCAATAGAAAACTCACTCGAACACCTGGCGCGCTCGGAAGATCGTTTGCGCCAGGTTGAGCATTCCGCTGAACGCGAACTACAGTTGCGAGCCGAGCTGTCTGCGGCGCGGTTAAGCTACCTGGAACGTGCCGGCAAACTACACACTGACCGAGTGCGCGCGGCGAAAAAGTTTGAACAGGCAGTTGAACGTGGTCTGGCCGAAGTAGCGATGGAGAGTGCCAGGTTCCAGGTCCATATCAACGCACCCACGGCGGCGGCGTTGTCGGACGAAACGACATCCTCTTCTTTCACTGTTCGCGGCATCGATCAAGTGGAGTTTTATTTTTCGGCCAACGTTGGAGAAGATGTTAAGCCATTGGCAAAGGTAGCCTCTGGTGGCGAGGCTTCTCGCCTTATGCTGGTGCTGAAAACAGTAGCCAACGCCTCGGAGTTTCCGCGCACAATCGTCTTTGACGAAATCGATACAGGTATTGGCGGTCGGGTCAGCGAAGCAGTCGGGGTAAAGCTCAAGAAGTTGGCCCAATCGAATCAGGTGTTATGCGTCACACATCAGCCGCAAATCGCGCGTTTTGCGGACAATCATCTGCTGGTCCAAAAGCAGGTGGTCCGCGGGCAGACCAGGATCGAAGTTGCTCAGTTGGATCGGCAGGCACAAATTGAGGAACTCGCACGGATGCTGACCGGCGCTGAGATCACAGCGAGCGCCCGGCGTCACGCAAAAGAATTGCTGAAGGGTTGAGCCGCCGGCAAATTCTCGCTTGGTTGAGACTGAGTAACTAGAGGTTCATCAGATGAAGCTGCTAGTGTCGGTACTTCGCAAGTTCGTTGAAAAAGCACCTAGGTTTCACCCCGTTAGGGGTGACATGTTTATAGCGCGGTCAATCTCGAAATGGGTCCTCACCCCTTAGGAGTCTGTCGGGTTATTCAAGTAATGGGGGCATCGGGTTTTTTTCTGTGGAGCACAGCAGCAATTTTCTCGGGAGCACTGATTCACTTCAGATTGGCCGTTGCTTTTAGGATGCTGAGCTTTTCGTCGATCTTTCCCGCGGTCAGGCTATCTGAAATTGTTTCGTGGCTCTGAACATCTTCAACAAGTTATGCGTCATACATACCAGCAGCCAT
>JAMQPI010000662.1 GCA_023717565.1 Pyrinomonadaceae bacterium
TTTTCTCCTGTTGAGGAATGAACTTCGGCTCGGACAGCGCCTTCGATGACGTGGCGGTTAGTAACCACGCGATCAGTGTCGATAAAAAAACCACTGCCGCGAGAAACCTTTCCACCGCGCGCGTCGAAGGTTTCAATCGCGACGGCAGAGGGCTTAATGCGACGAACGAGTTCAGGAAGGAGGTCCTGTGCCGGAGCCGGCATGGCCGCCGTCAGTAGAATTAAGAGAAGCCAGGGGGATTTCATTTCTTAAACATCAACGCCACTCTTCAAAAAGCATTACTTTGGGGTGAACTCTTCTTGCTACACAACAGAGTAGGCAGGTTCCGAAGGACTAAGAACGATCCACGAAATCACACGAACCGACAGAAAAGAGCCTTATTCGTGTAATTTGGTGTGATTTCGTGGATCGTCCTATTTTTCATGAGTTACCCGGATCGGAGTTGTTACAAACCTGCCAGCGCCAGCTTCTGGAGACGTGATACTACCTCGCTCAGCTGAACGTCCTCGGTGGTTTTTGCTCTGCGCTCGAACAGTTCGACCAGGCCGTCCGCAATCTTCTTACCTACGGTAATTCGGTATGGAATACCAATCAAGTCTGCATCCTTGAACTTCACACCGGCGCGTTCGTCGCGGTCATCCAGCAGGACCTCGAGTCCCGCGCTCTGCAGGTTCCGGTAAAGCCCTTCGCCGGCTTCGCGCAGCGTGTCTTGTTTCATGTTGGTAATCGTAACCACTACGTCAAAGGGTGAGAGTGCTTTGGGCCAAATGATACCGTCCTGATCGTGGTTCTGCTCAATAGCGGCAGTCATGATGCGTTCTACGCCAATGCCGTAGCTTCCCATCACGATCGGAACTTCCTTGCCTTCTGGCGTGAGCACTGTCGCACCCATCGACTTCGAGTACTTTGTGCCCAGCTTGAAGATGTGACCAATCTCCATAGCCTTGTAGACTTCCAGGACGCCAGTCTCGCAGCGTGGACAGGCCTCGCCTGAGGCAATTGTGCGCAAATCCGCCCAGCGATCCACCGGTATGTCGCGCGTTATGTCCACACCTCGTAGGTGATGGTCGTCCTTATTTGCCCCAGTTGTCATGTTGCGCCGGCCGCGTAAGCCTTCATCAGCAATTATTACAAGTTCACGATTCGCGGCGCGCAATCTTTCCTTAGCGCCCACACCTCCCAGACTGCCCGCGCTCGCTCCCAGCAGTTCTCGAATCTCCTCAGCCTGCGCGGGCCGGATGAAAGTGGCTCCGAGCGCGTCACCAAGTTTTGTCTCATGCAATTGATGATCGCCCCGCATGAGCACCAGCGTCGCAGCCGGCTCGTTGTTTATCGTGGCCACATAAACGAGCGATTTGATTTGGTTTTCCGCTGCGGCCCCACCCGGAAAAGTCGTGAGATCTTCGATCGTGCGCACTCCCGGCGTAGGAAACTCTTCCGGCGCATTCGGTCCCGCAGAATCCGTGATTCCCGCCAGTCGCGAGGTTGCCTTTTCGAGGTTGGCGGCGTACCCGCAATTCTCACAAGTGGCGATCAGGTCTTCACCGGCGTCGGTCCTGGCGACAAATTCGTTGGATGCCGTACCGCCCATGGCTCCCGAAGAAGCTTCGACAATGGTGAACTCGATTCCCGCGCGAGTGAAAATGCGTTTGTAAGCGTCCCTCTGATCTTCAAATGATCGATCGAGACCCTCCTCATCAACATCGAAAGAGTAGGCATCTTTCATGATGAAGGTTCTGAGGCGCATGAGTCCCGACTTGGGTCGCGCCTCGTCGCGGAACTTAATCTGGATTTGATACCAAACCTGTGGCAGTTGCTTGTAAGAACGAAGTTCGTTGCGGGCTATCGTGGTAAAGACCTCTTCGTGGGTCATACCAAGACACATATCGGCGTCCTTCCGATCCTTCAGGCGGAACATCTCGTCGCCAATAGCGTCCCAACGCCCGGATTCTTTCCACACCTCGGCCGGGTGGAGCGCAGGCAGGTAAAACTCCTGCCCACCGATACGATTCATTTCCTCGCGCAGGATCCGCATGATCCGCAAGGCCACACGCTGGCCGATCGGCAGATACGAGTAGATGCCGGCGCCCAGTTGGCGAATGACGCCCGCACGCAGCAGAAGTTTATGAGATACGACCTCGGCGTCAGCCGGATCCTCGCGGAGGGTAGGAACAAAAAACTGTGACCAGCGCATGGAGTTGTTTTCTACTTTGTCTCGACGTTTTTGTGAACTTGCCATTCTCGCTTAGCAAAAAACTTAAAGCAACCGGAAGACTATCCGCAGATTACGCAGATTAATGAAATGGGCTTAGGCCTTTGGTCTTGGTACTCAGCGCCCTATTTGATTTCAAAGGCCCAAGGCCAAAGGCCAAAGGCCATTTCTTTAATCTGCGTAATCTGCGGATAGCTGGGGTGCCTAAAATGTTATAGAGGTTTCCGGTTTTGACAGGAGTTCTTCAAACCGAGTCAGGAATCGTCCGACGTGCAGTCCATCCATGAGCGCATGATGTACTTCGACGGAGATTGGCAACCGAATGCGGTCGTGCTCCTTCAGGAATTTCCCGAAGGCGATTTTGGGAACTGAATCTTCGCGGCCCCAGTTGCGCGCGTGCGCAAAGCTCGTGAACGACACCCAGGGCAGGGTGGTGAAGTGAATTGCGTTGTCGGCCTCCTTCGGGCTGAGGACGCCATCCCCCTTCTGCACTTCGTTTGTTGTCTGTTGCGCTTTACTAATGAACTCCTCAAAGTCCTGGTAGTAGTCAAAGTATGCGAAGTTAAAGCTCTCATTCGGCAGCAACACAATGGTCCCGCCATTGATGGCCTCGTGAATCAGCACCTTGCCTTCACGCAGGCGATAGCGGAAGGGTTCGATCTCATTGGCGGCCCGCAGGGCGAAGTAATGATAGGTTAGCGTGACGCTAATTTCCGGACGACTACGCAGGAGTTCCACGAGCCTGGTGACGTCCACACTGGTGCAGACATTGAAGTAGGGATTGTCGAAATGAAGGAAGAACTGAAATAGATCGCGACGCGCCCACTTCGTTACATCAAGATAATCGGCCATTGGAAGATTGTAACCTCAGTTGGGCGCGGCTGGGGAAGGGTAAGCTGCAGGCGAGGCGGAATTCATTTCCATTCCTCATTTGTCGAATAGCGACTGACTCAAGCTGCGTGTCATGAGGTCAGTAGCACCAGGCGGTAGCGGAGGGTCATGAGTTGCGATTCCATTCGGTGTAAGTGATCAGGAGCGCATCATCCACCGCTACCGCCTGGTGGTACTGACCTCGTGACACGCAGCTTGACTGATAATGAGAAATGGAAATCAACCCTTCATAAACTGGCTAAAATAATCGCACCATTGCGGGCATCTGACGGGTGATGTACCATCCCAACTCCTAAGTCGAACCACAATTGTTTGAGGACTGCCGGATGAGAATTGCACTCGCCAGTGATCACGCCGGGTTTGCTGAAAAAGAAAGATTGAAACCCCTGCT
>JAMQPI010000593.1 GCA_023717565.1 Pyrinomonadaceae bacterium
TCGCTGCCAAAAAACGACCGCGGAAAAATCGATCGTAAGAGTCTCAAAGGCGCGTAATCTTGAATGGAGTTCGCGCTTGACCCAGACTCCCCACCCTGAACCTCCACAACTCCGTCCTCTTCAGGTGCAGGAAACCTTGCACAATGCCTTCGAGCCTATCTTCCCACTCCCGAGGTTGGGTCTGGTTTGACTCCAACGTGCTCTTTTCGTCCACATTCTAGAAGGCCAATCCAAGATCCAGAAAGATCGCCCGGAACCAGTTCACTGTCCTAGCCTCAGTATTGGCATTTGCTGGTCAGAATGGTGAAACGCAATTGATCTGAGGCTTGGCCTTTTGTTTGCTGAAGGAATTGCAAAAGTAAGTGTGCGGAACTGCTTTTACCAGGAATGACGAGTGAACCGACTCAATTCGCCCAATCATTCTTCGGCGGTAGTTTGACCACCTCCAGCAGGTGGGATCTCCCGATTAATAACTCAATGTTTCAACTGCGACTTGTGAAATGAAAATGGAGACCGTAATGAAGAACCTTATTGTGCTAGCCGCCCTTTCGCTCCTGATACTGCCATCTGCCGCGTTCGCGGATACGATAGTTTTCAATTCGCCTACCACGGCAGGCAATGGAAACTCCAGTACCCGAAACCCGAATAATACTAACTATGAGGGCGGCACTGCCCAATTCGACCTTGATCACCACAGTGCCTACACCTGGCAGTTCGGCGGCATAGCGATCCCGGCAGGGCACACAATTACCGGCGCCACCCTCACGTTCAGGAACATCTCCAATTGGGACGCCAACACCAACAGGCTGTTCGTCCATATGCTCGACACAGCCAGGTCTTTCGGCAGCGCGTCCGGCAATCGCAGCGCGACGGTGAACGGCGTAACAAGTTTTGCTGACGCGACGGGCTCCCCTGTGACGACACTTTCAGACTATTTCGCCGGTGACGATTCCGCGCTGGTAACCTCCACCACCGGAGATACTTTTCTATTCGACCGGGCTTTTAATATGGTTGGGCAATCTGGATACGTCGCGACGAATTTCACCTATACCTTTACAGCCAGCCAGTTAGCAACTCTCAGCAGCTACATTCTTAATGGCAACAATCTGGCATTCGGTTTCGACCCTGACTGCCACTACTGGAACAATGGCATCGTCTTCACGATTACAACTGCGCCAGTGCCTGAGCCTGCGACCCTGGCCTTACTGGGATCAGGCTTGATGAGTACAGGATTCTATCTGCGACGTCGCCGACAGGCAGCATCCAACAATCAGAAATAGAGCTAAAGCGGTGCCCCCACCGTTGTAGCTGGCGAAAGTGTTTAGGCCGTTCCCGACTTGACTCTTTCCCTCGTGTGGCTACTTCGGCTCATGCTGGCGCGAATGGCAGCTCCCCATTCGCGCCACATTTGTTTCCGGATATCTACTACTGACAACCCTCTAGTTTGCCCCATGAATCGCGACCTGAGAGTCTCCCAAACTTTCTTTGGCGTTTTTCTGGAAACCCGCCTTCATCAAGCGTATTCAGAACTGTCAGCCGAAAGTTCCCGCCCGCATTTACCTGCCTCGATCGAAAGTCGAGATAATTGAGGCCTTTCTCCTTCGAAAGCAGGTTCTAGTCTAGCTATCTCCTTTTTCACACTCTGCGGAACCATGAACCGATTAGCACTGTAAAAGAGTTGTAACCAGTCCATGACACGGAGGCGTCAACCCGATAATGAAACGATTTCTGCTTGCCCTAACCACTCTCGCTTTTCTCAGCCTTCCAGCTACCGTGCTGGCGGACACGCTAACGTTTACCGCGCCGCCAACTGCATCCAACTTCAATAACAGTACCAACAATAGAAACCAGACTGACTATCAAGGTGGTTCTAACCAGTTCGATTTGGATCACCACAACGCCTATACCTGGCAATTTGGCAACGTGGTGATTCCCGCAGGGCACACCATCACCGGGGCCACACTCACATTCAGGGGCATATCTAATTGGGACGCAAACGCCAACAGGCTGTACGTCCATATGCTCGACACGGCCAGGTCTTTTAGCAGCGCGACCAGCAACCGCACCGCAACGGTCAACGGTGTGACAAGTTTTGTTGACGCTTCGGGTACGCCGGTCCCAACAAACCAAATTCAAGACTATTTCGCCGGTAATGATTCCGCCCTGGTCGCCGCTGGCACTGGCGATACTTTTCTGTTCGACCGATCTTTCAATATGGTTGGGCAAGCTGGTTATATCGCCACAGATTTCACCTATACGTTTAGCGCCGGCCAGTTAGCAACTCTGAGCAGTTACATTCTTAATGGTAACAACCTCGCTTTCGGCTTCGACCCCGACTGTCACTTCTGGAACAACGGCATTGTCTTTACGATTACCACCCAACAGACTGCAGTCCCGGAGCCAACCACAATGGTGCTTCTGGGTACCGGTCTAGCGGGAGCGTACCTGCGGCGCAGACGCCAGCAAAGACTCGGCTAGCGTTTCTAATTCCCCTGACAACAAATCGGCGTGAATGGAGTGCTCCCCATTCGCGCCGATTTCGTCTTTCGCACTGTGTGTCTTCTAATTAGCTAGTCATCTCAAACTCATCTCCGCTTTTCCAGATCGTAGTCTCGCAAGCGGCGATACAGAGTTGACGGCGAGATTCCCAGAATCTCAGCCGTTTTGCCTCGATGCCAACCAGTTTGTTCAAGCGCGGACAATATCTGCTGACGCTCCATATCCCGGAGTGAAGCGGGCGAGGATGCAGCGGCTGGCGAGCCGGGATCAGCATCAGAACCGCCCGCACCAGGAGCCATCAAAACCGGAAACGAAACAGTAGGTCGGGCTACTTCAGGAGGTAGTTCCGCGAGCGTGATTCGCCCATTGTTGGCCAGAATAACGGCCCGCTCGAGACAGTTTTTCAGTTGCCGCACATTGCCCGGCCAACTATAGGAACGTATTGCGTCCATTGCATCACTTTCAAGGGCAGGTGGGTTCGTGCCGCCCACGTGCTGGAGCAGATGCTGTGCCAGCGGCTCAATATCCTCCGGTCGCTCTCGCAGAGGCGCAAGGCTAATCTGAAAACCATTGATCCGGTAAAGCAGATCCGAGCGGAAGGATCCGTCAGCCACAACCGATTCCAGATTTCGATTGGTCGCCGCGACAATACGCACGTTCACTTCGACCTTGCGTACACCGCCGACGCGGAAAAACGTTCTGGTTTCAATTGCTCGCAAGAGCTTCGCCTGGAGCTGGGCCGGAAGCTCGGTAACTTCGTCCAGGAAAAGCGTACCTCCATCCGAGAGTTCTATTAGTCCAAGCTTGCGACCTTTGGCACCTGAAAAAGCACCAGCTTCGTAGCCGAAGAGCTCCGACTCCAGCAATGATTCCTGGAATGCAGCGCAATTTAGATCGATAAAAGAAGAGTTGGCACGAGTTGATAAGCGATGGATAGCGTGCGCAATTAGTTCCTTTCCGGTTCCCGACTCGCCCGTAATCAAGACAGATGCATCCGAGGGGGCAACTCTCTCCACCAGTCTGATGGCTTCCTTCATCAAATCCGAAACCGAAACGATTTCTGGTAGGGCAGATTGTCGTGCCAGCTGTTCGCGCAGACGCAGATTGTCTACTCGCAGCCGGCGCTTCTCGGCGGCTTGCTTAACCCGGACGTCGAGCTCCGTGATGGTGTAGGGTTTCGTGAGGTAGTCGTAAGCGCCCAGCTTCATCGCTTCAACCGCAGTCTCCACGGTCGCCTGCCCCGTCAACATGATCACTTCCGGCGGATTCGGTCTTTCGTGAACGCGGCGCAGGACTTCCATTCCATCAATGCGCGGCATATTTATGTCGCACAACAAGACATCAACATTGCTCTCCTCGAGCTTCCGCAAGGCGGCTTCGCCATCAGGCGCCACTTGCACTCGATAACCCAGGCGTTCGAGTTCCTTCTGCAGTACTAACCGCAGATTCGCTTCGTCTTCCGCAATCAGAATTCTTGCTGCTTGTTGCTCGCTCAAGCCTTCGATTCTCCGATTTCTTTCACCGCCGGTAGAGTAATCGTGAAAGTGGTGCCGATTCCGGGAGTGGATTGTACGTCCAGACTGCCACCGTGCTCGGTTAAGATACCATAACAGACGGCGAGACCAAGGCCGGTGCCTCGTCCTACCTCTTTAGTTGTAAAGAAGGGTTCAAAGATTTTGGCAATGTTCTCCGGAGCAATTCCCACTCCAGTGTCACTAACCTCAACCAGGACATCGCCGCCTTCGTAGCGTGCCGAAATTGTTAGAGTACCGCCATACGGCATGGCGTCCACGGCGTTCGTTGCCAGCGCAATTATTGCCTGTTGAAGTTGGCCGGCATCACCCGACAAAGGCGGGAGAGGATCGTTTGGCGTCTGGATCTGGAAATCAACATGACGGTCGCGTTGCTGATGAGCCAGCAACCGCGCCGCTGAGTGTATGACGTCAGCCAAATCAAGCAATGCATGTTCCGATGCGCGGGCGCGACTGAAATCGAGCAAGCCGTTGGTAATTGATTTACAACGAAACGTCTCACTCCGAATCAGACCAAGATATTCTCGCAAGTCATCCAGGGCTCCGGCAGTCTCTATCTTCGAAAATGCACCCTCCTGGAGGCGCGACTCCAGGGCTTCGGCACAAGCTGAGATCGTTGCGAGGGGATTGTTTATCTCATGGACTACTCCCGCCGCCAGACGTCCGATCGCGGCCAGTTTCTCGGCGCGCGCGACGGCTTGGTTAGCCTCAACTCTGGTTGTAATGTCTTCACCAACCGCGATCACGTGCGAGACTCCGCCGCTGTTGTCAATCCGCATCGGAATCTTGCTAATTAACCAGTGCTTGATCTCGCCGTTGGCTCTGGTGGCCTCCTGTTCGATCCTCTCAATCTCGCCACTTTCGAAGACGCGGGCAAACTCCTCCGAGAGCACCTCCCGATTCTGTAATGTCAAAACGTTGAAGATATTCTTACCCAGCGCCGAGCCCCGCGGAATGCCGAGTTCACCCAACTCACGATTCCGGTTCCACGCCACAATCCGGTACTCGCTGTCCACTGCGTAAAGGGAGAGCGGCAAGCTATCGATGATCGCTTCCGTGAACCGTCGTTGGGCTTCGGCTTCGGCAGTTCGGCGGTCTACCTCCTTCGCCAGAGTTGTAGACGATTCTCGGGCGGCTTGGTAGAGCGAGGAGATGTGCGACGCCAGAGCGGCCTGCTGCGCTGCGGCGTCAACCAGCCGGCATTCGGTTTCGCCTAAGTCCTCACGCCGGTCGAAAGCCACCACCAGCGCGCCCTGTGCGCGTCCCCCGAATCGCAGCGGCACCGCGTATTCCACCAGGTGCAGGTCCTCCCGTAAGAAGAAGTTCTGCTTATCAGTCATGAGGATTGGCGCTGACGCACCTTCCGATGCGAGCCACTTCTGTAATCGTTCGAGATGAATCAGAGAAGTATCCTCGGCGCTACCCTCTCGGTCGAAAACACATCCTGTTTCGGAGTCAGTAGAGAGCGTTACAAAAGCCGCGCAGAGCACTGCGCCGGTACCTTCGTAAGTTGAGCCGGCCACCCGACGCACGAGCTGCTCCGGTTCGATTGCCCGCAGGAGATCCCGACCGAGGTCTGCCAGAAACCTCAACTCGCGGTTACTTCCAATCAGGTCCCACTCTCTTTGAGCTGAGCGCAATTGTGAAGTGACTCGGGAAACGAGTTCATCAGGATTTGATGGTTTGGTAATGAAGTCGTCGGCACCGGCGGCAAAGGCATCTGCCTTTCTACTCTCAGCGCTACTATCGGACAACACAACTACGGGCATTGTGCTCGTGGCTGGCTGAGCCCGCAGCAGTCTGCAAAGCGCCAGGGCATCGACTCCGGGAATTTCGAGATCGAGCACGACCAGGTCGCAGGGTTCCAGGTGAATGATTCGCAATGCTGCGGGCGCATCTGAGACCGTCAGCGCGCGGTAGCCCGCATCCTCAAAGATTTTGCGGAGTCTCTCACGCGCGTCTTCCTCCTCATAAACAATAAGAAGAGTTGCGCTTTCTTTAGCGGTGCTGGCAGGAGCAGACATGCATCAATCTCGGGCCAAGCGGACACGACCGGCGAATCACGATTTGGTAGGGCTGGGCGGCTCACCGGTTAGGCAAACGGGGCGAAATCGCGTCCTCGTAACGATTGAAAGCGATGCGGGAGGCGAATGTCAAGAATGTGCTATGAGTAGCTGCCGAGACGAGGCGCCATTCGGAGCGGCGGGAACGGCTAGTTAACAGAGGTTGAGGCGAGGTTCTCCTGATCGAGATCAGAGACTTTCTCAGAGCGGATGGAGTTTTCCGTGGGTTGCTCAAGCTTGCGGGCAGACTTAACTTTGTACATGGCCTGGTCGGCAGCGATAAGCAGGTGATCCAGTGTCTCGCCGTCGTTGCCGTAGGTGGCTGTGCCGATACTTATGCCGACGCGAGCGTGACGGTCAGCGCGGACGTGCAGGGAAAACTGTGACACTGCATTCTCGATCCGCGTGCGCAGCTCTTCGACCTGACTCCCAGCCAGCTCCTGGACCACCGCCACAAACTCATCGCCAGCGTATCTGGCGAGAAAATCGTATTCGCGAAGCTGCGCGTGGATTATGCGGGCCATCTCGCGCAGCATCTTGTCGCCAACCCTGTGCCCAAAGGTGTCGTTAACGATCTTGAAATCATCAAGATCCAGCATCACAACCTGAAAAGTCCGCCCCGTACGACGCGCCCTGGCCGCTTCTTCCGCAAAACGTTGGGCCAAATAGCGCGCATTCGGTAAGCCGGTGAGTACGTCTGTGAGGGCATTCGACTCGGCCTCGGCGTGTTGCATAGAATTAGCGAGAGCGTCTGAAGCGAGCTTGGTCACCGTCTCGAGGAGTCGCATATGGTCATCGGTATACTGGTCCAACTCGGTCGAATACACCGACAGCGCGCCTAACAACAATTCGTCCTTGACGAGCGGCAGTGAGGCCATCGATCGATACTTAATGCGTTCCGAGTCACGTCCGGCAAAATCCAGGCTCGGTTGGAGCTGGTTGACCGCGCTGCGATTGGCCATCGCAAAACCGGTCACGCCCTCGCCCGGCGCGATGCACTTCGACTTCATCAGGGTAGCATTTTTACCTACCACGTGCGCCGCGGTGGCGTAACCCTGCTCTTCGTCATAAAGGTAGACAGCACAAGTATCAAACGAGACCACGTGGCCCACCTTGTCCACTAACACCGCCAGTGTATCGTCAACGTTCAGCGAAGAACCGAATGTGCGGGCGATCTCATACAGAGCGTAAACCTCTCGATGCGCGTTCTTGATCTGGTCATAGGCCATATAACAGCCCCGCTCTCTGGTTTGGGCCATATCAACCTCAACCAGATTGAAGGGTTCCAGCACGTTGGCAGCGGGCAGTTGCTGCGGCAGTCCTCGAGCTGCAATCTCCACTTCGAATGCCGGCAGATGTTTGATGAAGAGGTCGACAACCTGGGGATCGAAGTGCGTTCCCGACCCGCGCAGTAACAAGGCAATCGCTTCGTCACGCGTCATGCCGCGTCTGAACGGACGATCTTCTCTGACAGAATCGAAACAATCCACCACGGCAATAATCCGCGCCGTGATCGGGATCTGTTCACCCCTCAGACCGTCGGGGTAGCCCAGACCATTCCACTGTTCATGATGATGACGGACAATCGGAATGACTGGATACGGAAACTCGACTCGCGTAAGCAAAAGCGCACCCACAGTTGTGTGGATCTTCATTCGTTCAAACTCGGCCGAGGACAGCCTACCGGGTTTGTTTAGAATGTGCGGTGGGACGGCCAGGTTACCCACATCGTGAAGCAGCGCTCCCGCGTTCAAAGCTCCGATTTCAGCTGCTGAAAGACCCAGCACCGTACCCAACCCGGCAGCGTAGATCTGAACGCGGCGTACATGGCCGTGGGTAGTCTGATCTTTCGCGTCTATCGCCGTGGCCAGTGCTTCGGCGGTCGCCAGGTGTAACCGACCCAGCGCTTCGGCCTCGCGGGTTTTCACTTCCAGACGCTCAAACGAAGTGCGGTAGATCAAATAAATAGCGGCCGCCAACCCTGCTATCAAAAGCACATAGGTCGCGTCGTTCTTAGAGACTGCGATGTAAACCACCGCAGCGGCTATGTTGGTGAGCTCCATCTATAACCAATCAACTAACTGAAAGCGTTAAGGCGATTGCTGCATGTTCCGCTCGAGCAGATATCACAAACGGTTTTCTCAAATTCATCAGCCGGAAGCGAGTGGGAGCAAATTCACAATCGCCTCCGGCTATTGAAGGGCAAGGGGCGGACTCAATTTTCGCCGCCATGCTGGGTGAGATACTTTCAATACCGTCTGGAGCAAGTCGTCCTTTTCATTCTCAAAATTTTGCGGCATCGGACTCCGTGCGGAGAGCCCGTGAGGCTGAAGAGCCTCTGAGCCGCGACTATCTCTTTCTCAATTGTCGTGCCGCTGGAGTAGCCCCCAGAAGTTCCGCTGAAAGCTCAAGAATTCAACGATTTTGCGCACCTGCAAGGGTCTGGAGACAGGAGAAAAGAAACCATCCAGAGCACTCTGACAGGTCAGATTGGAGAGTTCAGTCAGGCTGCATAATCGTTGAGTTGACAATGCGAAGGCCTTGCGGGCACCCTTCGTCTGGAGTTGCCAATTCAGGAAGTTGAAATGGGATGGGGGCAGGTACGATCGTTGGTCTTGATTCCCATCGCACCTCAAGCGATACGGCGCAGGCTATATCTTGACGAAAAAAGTCGGCAAAAGCCCAGCGGCAATCCAACCGGTCGGTTACATCGAACTGCTGCGGAGCAACCGGGCGTTTCGCCAACTTTGGCTCGGGCAGGTCGTGAGCCAGATGGGCGATTGGTTCAACACGATCGCTCTCTATACAATGATCCTCGACCTCACCGGATCGGGTCGATATGTGGGTCTGTTGCTGGTCGCGCGTTTCCTCCCCAGTTTTGTATTCGGGCCGCTGTCAGGCGTTCTTGCTGATCGATTCAGCCGGCGCACGATCATGATCGTGTCGGATCTGCTTCGAGCGGTTGTCGTGCTGGGCTTTCTCCTTGTTCGCCGGGCAGATCAGTTGTGGATCATTTATGTGTTGACTGTGCTACAGCTCGCCTTCTCCACATTCTTCGAACCTGCGAAGACCGCGGTTATTCCCTCCATAGTCTCCGATCGTGAATTGGTCGCCGCCAATGCGATTTCGTCAGTGACATGGTCGGTAATGCTGACATTGGGAGCGGCAATTGGCGGCATGATCACGGGATTGCTGGGCACCGAGATCGCGTTTGTGCTTGATTCGCTAACCTACCTTCTCTCGGCGGCTCTGATCGCGAGTGTGCGTTTTCCCAAACGGCCAGAGCGGGAGAAGGGTAAGCTCACAGTCGGCAGAGCGCTGGGAATCACGGAGACAATCGAAGGAGCGCGGTACGTTAAGCACCGCCCTCGCGTCCTGGCGCTCTTATTGGTCAAACCAGCGTGGGGTCTGGGTGGAGGCATCCTCACTCTGCTGCCGGTCTTTGGTGAGAAGATCTTTCCAGTCGGCAATAGCGCGGCTACGGGCATCGGCGTGCTCTTCGCAGCTCGCGGCATCGGGACCGCGGTAGGACCAATAGTAGCGCGGCGGGTATCAGGAGAAGGCAAGAAACGCATGCTGACCGCGATTGGAGTTTCTTTTCTTATTGGCGGTCTGGGATACATTGCGTTTGGCAGCACGCCCAGCTTCATCGTGGCTTTGATTGTTCTCGGACTAGCACACACTGGTGGGAGTATTCTCTGGGTCTTTTCCACCGTGATGCTGCAACGCGACGTTGAAGACGGTTTTCGCGGTCGAGTATTTGCCGCCGAGTTGGCGTTACTCACGCTGACGATGGCAGCTTCAAACTATGCGACGGGAGAATTATTGAGCCGCTTTCGCCTTTCACCGCGTTCAGTTACGGTGGGCATCGGCATCTTGTTTTTGCTCCCGGGCCTTGTCTGGTTTGCGACGCAACGTTTTTGGGATCGAGGGCCGCACGATCAGGGTCCGCACCTAAGAATCGTGGAAGACCTTCAACCAGAAGCTGAAAAAGTGCCGGGATAAGAGAGGTCATTTTCCATTCGTCATCTGAATAACCACTCACTCAAGCTGCGTGTCATGAGGTCAGTACCACAATGCGGTAGCGGTGGGTCATGGGCTCCTGATCACTAGCGCCGAATCGAATCGCAACTCATGACCCACCGCTACCGCACTGTGGTACTGACCTCATGACACGCGGGTCGAATGAGTTGATTCAGAAATGCCGAAATGTCAGATGGAAAATGAGTCGTAGAGTGAGCAGTAACGAGAATTACATATGAAGACGACGGTGGGAGTCATGGGATCCGCAACCGATCCAGAAGAGGGGTCTGGCGGAGTTGCGGTGCGAGATACGGCCTCGGCACTTGGGCGTGCGCTCGCCAAGCGCGATGTTGTTCTCATGACGGGAGCTACAACGGGAATAATCTATTTAGTCGGCAAGGCCGCAAAGGCATCAGGAGGGTTCCATGCAGGTGTCTCACCGGCAATCTCTTGTCGAGAGCACGTCGAACGCTATCAACTTCCCACGGACGCTTGTGATTTGATCGTCTACACGGGTTTTGGTTTGAAGGGCCGGAATGTAGTGCTGGTGCGTTCGTGCGATATTGTCATCTTTATCGCGGGAGCAATGGGATCGCTTAATGAGTTCACCATTGCCCACGACGAAGGCAAAGTAATTGGGTGTTTGACGGGAACTGGTGGTGTTGCTGACGAAGCTGACTATCTTCTGCGGAAGTTCGCTAAAGAAACCGGAGCGAGCGTGATTCAAAACCAGGATCCGGAACGGTTGCTTGATGCCTGCCTGACAGCCTTGATCAACCGTTGCTGACATCCAAGCCCAAGGTGCCCTAACCTCCCTTAAACATGAGCTCAACCGCCACTATCGAGACTCTTTACACTGCAAACGATCTTGCCGCAGCTGACCTCGACCACGCGGAGTGGAACCGGGTCAATGCAATTCCAATCACCCGTTACTGGTCAGGCAATCCCGCGCCTGCCGACCGACACGCCGAAGCTCAAATTCTTTGGTCTGATGAATCGCTTTGCGTGCGTTTTGTTTGCCGCCAGGCAGAACCCTTGATCGTGAGCTCAAATCCTCAAACCGAAACCAAGTCAATGGGATTGTGGGATCGTGATGTCTGCGAAGCCTTCCTGGCGCCAGACTCCGAACAGCCACATCACTATTTTGAGTTTGAAGCGGCGCCCACGGGTGAATGGGTTGATCTTGGGGTTCAATTGAAACCGGGTCAGCGCGAAACTGACTGGGCTTTTGATTCTGGTATGACTACCTCAGCCCGCATCGGCGAGAACCAGGTTACTATCGCGATGAGGATCCCCTGGGGCGATCGTATTCATAAGCCTCAACGAGGTGAGCGGTGGCGAGTTAATTTGTTTCGATGTGTTGGCAGTGGCGAGAATCGTGGCTATCTCGCCTGGCAACCCACGCACAGCGAACAACCTAACTTCCACGTACCCGAGGCTTTTGGTTGGCTTGTCTTTGGCGAGTGAGGATTCGTCTTCATTTCAGGAACAGCTTCAAGCGTTCAAGATCCGCCGCGCAAATATCCGTTATGCTTACCCCAATGATGTAGCCCTCTTCGCTGCGGTCTTCAGCGACAGGTTCGTAGCGAACTGAAGTCGCGCGTATGTGAATTGACCCGGTGGGCAACTCAAGTTCAACTTCCAGGGTACGATCGCCGCCTGCCAGATAATGTCCTCCAATCCGGATGGCGGGAACGATGAGCGCCAGGCCAGTGGCGCTGATGTCATGCGTGAAGCCACTCAGCGTCGGCAATGGCCGGCGGCCGTTTGCCTTCTTGCCTGGTTCATGGAGTGAGAGAGTAAAAGGTAGGCGAATGCGACGCCTCGACTCACGGCGGTCGCCGGCATATTCTCGTAACCGGCCCACTAGTGTTCGGAGAAACTCCGACATCTCACACCACCTCGCGCCCGCTTCTCTCCAACCGGGAAGCATTTACTGAATGTGAGGGAGAAGGGCAACCGGGGGAAGATCAATCTTCGCCCAGCCATTGTAAGTAAATCACCAAGCTGCTGGCAATGGGCAATTTTGATTTGCCCCGTGAAAACCACTCCTGGGCCAGGTCACTTCAAAGTCCGCGGGCTTTCCCGGAGGCCGAAGTGCGACGCTCCTCGCCCCGGCCGTAGCTGCTCGCGCCCTCTGGAAAAACATTGAGGATTCGGTCCTTAGGACCAGGTTGAATGCTCACTGGAGAGCTGCTCCACCGCTCCCTTTTTGACAGTCACCCGTAATCCCTGACACCCGGTCGGGCCACGGGATCGGCTAATTCTTGAGCGGCGTTGCGGGGAGCGGTTTGCCAGCTACATCACCATTTCTAACTCCCGACTGGTCCATGACGAACGACAGGCGGCCGGTACGACCATACTGAGCTGGTTCAGCGCTGGCGCTCCAGTTTTTTCCATCGGGGGAGACCGCGATGCGAAAACGGTAGCCAGTCGTTTCCGTTCCTTCGAGGTCTTTTGGTACCAGGCCGGCAAGTATTAGAGCAGCCAGGTCCCCAAACTTTCCCGCGTGTTGCTGGCTATAGACCACCTGGGCCAATGAAATGCGCTGGAGCATGTCGCGGACGTCGATATGATGAGTGTCGATTCGGGCGTTAAAGAAAAACGCATTGCCAGCCTTCTTCACAATCTCCTGGTTTTCCCGGTCACCCACGATCCACTTTCCATTAACGAGAATCAGGGTGACTGGCTCCGCCTGCTCTTTGTTGTCATCATCTTTGACTTTTACAAACACCGTCGCAGTTTCGGTGCTTATCTGTTCGCCACTTATGTCTACTTTCTCGGGGATGGCCGCTGCCAAACGTTCAAAGTCAGGCCGCAGATCGTCAAATTCTGCCGGCTTCAGTCCTTCAATCGCGGGCTGATAAATGGATAGTGCAAATGCTTCGCGGAACTTTTTCTCGCGCATTAATTTGTAGAACTCGCGAACAGCATCGGATGGCGACCCGGCTTGGCACGCAGCAACGCTTGTGCTTTTCAGTAAGAAGCCTTGTGCCGGAGAGTTCGTGCCCGCCACCACGAAAACAGCGCCGGTCACAATCAACGCCAGAACGAATTTGAGGAGAGTCTTAAACGGCACCGCACGAAGTGTGATTGGATCAATAGCGAGTCTATCCATTTGAAGTCCTTTGATTTTGTCTGAAACGGTGAGCGTTAGCGACCCGTCACAAATCCTGCGTTGTAATACGAGGGCGGCGCAGCCCTCAACCGCGAGGGTGCAAGGGATGCCGCCACAGCAGTAGACACCACGCGGGCCGGAAAGGTTGCTTACGTCCGCTTCTTCGGACCGGCTGCGAGAATCCACTCACGCCCAACAGCGTAGAGCAACACGGTAATGGCTACAAACGGAATGAGCGATAACAGGTCAGCATAGCCTTTTACGTGGCCCGGAGGCTCATCGAAGAACGGGTTGTGCGCCAGCATCCAGGTCTTCGTGGTCTCAAGCCCGACTGTGAAGTAACCGGCCATGAAAGCAAAAACAATGCCGGCAAGTGCTGCACCGGCGATGTAGCCTGAAGCCATCAATACGCCCGGGCTCTTGTCGCTTTCAGCGGCTAGTTCCTCTTCAGTCATGTGTAAGTGTTTGCGTCGCGAACTGCGATCAACGAGCCAGCGCACCATGCCGCCAATGAAGATCGGCGAAGACGCCGAGAGAGGCAGGTAGACTCCGACCGCAAAGGCGAGTGAAGGAATTCCCGCCATCTCCAGCACGATGGCGATCATCACTCCGATGAGCACCAGGTTCCAGGGAAGTTGCTGGTTGAGGATGCCCTTAATGATATAGGACATCAGAGTAGCTTTCGGAGCGACAAACTTCTCGCCAGCCTTTTGGCCATTAGGGAGAAACTTGTTCTGGCCGTTAATTGCCGGGTCAACGATGTACTGAGGCAAACCCTGCGCGTCGACGAGGTAGCGACCCTCGCGACCACCCACGGTGTCCGTCTTTTGCCACACTCTGTAGCTATTTCCATCGTCAGCGGCCTGCGATCCCTTTAGTTTTTCCTCATGCCCGAGCTTCGACATGTCAGCGCGAAGCTCAGGCGTGAAGTTGCGTTCGATCTTGTAAAGAATCCTGCCTGAGTCGTTGACGAGGTATTCGCCTTCGCCCAAACCTTCGACCTTAGGACTGCTGGCGTCTCGCTTGAGAACGCGGTAGTTGCCCGGCTCACGCGGCTTGATGTCTTCCGCGTAGGCATGAAGCGCACCGATTTCGGCCGGTGAAACGCCCGGTACCTTCTCGTCCACCCCGGAGAAAGTGATCCGCCGCGCGTAGACTGTGCCGTTCTCGTTCAAGCCAATCAGGATCGGCCCGAGAACCAAGGCAGAAGTGATGGCTCCAACAAGAATCGCAATCTGTTGATACCTGGGCGTCGCGCCCACCAGAAACCCGGTCTTCAAGTCCTGGGAAGTGGTGCCGCCGTTCGACGCCGCAATACAAACGATGGCCCCAATCGAGAGGGCAGTGACGTAATACGGCGGACCGGTCCATCCCATCAGCAAGAAAATCAAACATGTCAGGAGCAAGGTCGCGACCGTCATACCGGAAATTGGATTCGACGACGAACCAATTTCACCAGTCAGCCGAGATGAGACTGTCACAAATAGAAATCCGAAGGCGACAATCATCACCGCACCCAGGAAGGCAACGACCGGACTCTGTTGCAGCCCAAGCTGTGGGAAAGCCATGATCGTCGCGATGAGCGCGATGATCCCGGCAAGCACATACTTCATCGAGATGTCCTGATCCGTGCGAGGCATGCGAGCGCTCGCGTCCTGGCCTCCACGCAGGTCGCTCAAGCCCCCCTTCAAGCCGTGCCAGATCGTGGGAAGCGACCGGAAAAGGCTGATGATGCCACCCGCCGCGACCGCTCCCGCGCCGATGTAGAGAATGTAATTGCCGCGTATTTCGTCTGGGCCCATTCCGCTAATCGGTGCCGTTCCGGGCGGAATAGCTGCAGTCGTCTGTCCGCCACCGAAGAAAGCAATTGTGGGGATTAACACGAGGTAAGCTAGTACACCGCCGGCGCACATTATCGAAGCGATGCGGGGACCAATAACGTACCCCACACCCAGCAGCGCCGGGTTGACCTCAACGCCTACCGAGCCTTTGTCGTAGGGTGCGCCGAAGATTTTTTCCGGTGCCTCCTTCCAAGTGTAAAAAGCTCTGTGAGCAGCCTGGTAAAGAATGCCTATGCCAAAACCGGTGAAGATGGTTTTGGCGCCAACGTCGGCCAGGCCCGTGTCGCGCGCGGCCATCTCCGCCTTGGCTTCGTGTGAGGCCGCCGCCTTTGATTCATCGGACGCTCCCGCCTTTAACACTTCGGCGCAAGCCGTGCCCTCGGGATACTTTAGAAATCCATGCTGTTGAACGATGAGGGCACGACGCAGAGGAATCATCATCAGAATGCCGAGCAAGCCACCCAGCACCGCAACCAGCATCACCCGCGTCAACTCAAGGTCGAAGCCGAGGATCATGATCGCCGGCATCGTTACACCGACTCCAAACGCGATTGACTCGCCAGCCGACCCTGCAGTCTGGACAATATTGTTCTCGAGGATGGTTGCGTTTCTAAGCCCCGCCTGTGACACGAGGCGAAATAGCGCAATCGAAATGACGGCGACCGGAATTGAGGCGCTGACGGTCAAGCCGACTTTCAAAACCAGATACAGGGAAGAAGCGCCAAACACGATCCCCAGAAGTGTCCCAACGATGAGTGCTCGCGCTGTCAGTTCCGGAATCACCGTCTCGGCCGGAATGTACGGACGGAAGGTAGCGAGAAACGGATTCTCAGGTTTGGGCTCGACTCGATCCGGGAGTTCATTCGCACCAACACTCTCAACAGACATCTGAAGTGACCTCCGAATCAGTTTTTACAGCGGGAGTGCGTAGGGGCTATGACGCCGCTACTCTACACGGGTGGACCACGATTGAGCAAGTTTGTTTCTGACCGAAAACCCCATAATTTGCACACAGTTGCATCAAATCAGCTGTCGAACAGAAACCATTTACGGTAGAGGCCGTGTGAGTTCGCCCTTCCTCGACTGAACATTCTCTCAAGGCGTTACCTTCTCCCTACGCTTCTTATTCTCTTTCGATTACACTTTGGCAGTTCCCTTCAAAACTCTTCAAAGCGAGACACGTGTAAACATGTCCAGACGTACACTCCTACTCTTGCTGCTGATCGCGGCGTTCGTTGTTCAATCGTCCTCACTTGCGATTGTCGGTACCGCGCGAAACCTAACCGAAGCCACCAACTCATCCGGGGTTCCTACTCCTGAGGACGTCCTGGGGTTTCGTCCGGGCGATGATCGCAAACTCGCGAGCTGGAAGCAGGTAATCACGTATTTCGAGAGACTGGATCAGGCCAGCGATCGCGTGAAGTTTGAAACCCTGGGCAAGTCAACAATGGACGCGCCCTTCGTGATGGCGACAATCAGTGCGCCCGAGAACCTCTCCCGCCTCGAGGAATACAAGAAGATTCAGGAGTTGCTTGCTGACCCACGCAAGCTGGGTGCGCCGGCTGTCCGCGATCGTAAGGCCGTGGAACTGATTGCACGGGGCAAGACGATCGTGCTGATCACCTGCGGCGTTCACTCGACTGAGGTGGGTTCGTACCTCTCCAGCATGCTCATCGCCCACCGCCTGGCTTCATCAAACGAACCTGAGATTCAGGACATACTCCGTAACACAATCGTTCTGCTCGTTCCGTCACTGAACCCTGATGG
>JAMQPI010000667.1 GCA_023717565.1 Pyrinomonadaceae bacterium
AGATGCAAGCAGTAATCGACCTGATTTCGAGAGTACGCAACATCCGTTCGGAAATGAATATCAAGCCGGGCGAACGCGTCCGGCTACTGATCGGCTCACCCGATGAAAAGTTGAGGAAGGTGTATTCCGCCAGCGTCGATCAAATCTCCAAACTGGCGCGCGCGTCTGACGTTTCAATCAGCGATCAACTGGATGCTCCTCGAGCCTCTGCCCGACACGTACTGGTCGGCGGGGCCGAGGTGGCTATTCCACTCGAAGGTCTGATTGACTTTGAACAGGAGCGCCAGAGGTTGCGGAAGGAACTGGACAAGCTCCAGGCGGAGGCGAGCAAGGTGGAGGCACAGCTGGGCAATGCAAACTTCATCGAACGAGCGCCGGAAGAGAAAGTTAGCGAACTTCGGGCTCGGATCGCGGATATTGCGCAGCGTTCGGCGCAACTCACTCAGACAATCGAGAACCTCCAATGAACTGGCTGGACGAAGGCGCGCTCTATTCTCAGATTTCAGATTTCCTGCGCGAAGACCTGGGACGAGGCGACATAACGAGCCAGGCGATAGTCACGCGCAACACGCGCGCCCGCGGGCGGTTCGTCGCCGGTGAAAAAATGATTGTTGCGGGACTGGAGGCGGCCGAAGAAGTTTTCCTTTCCCTGGACTCCCAACCTCAGCTCGAGGCATTCGTCGCCGATGGCGAGGAAATCGAAGCGGGCAAGGTGATCGCGCGCATGGTCGGCTTCGCTGATGTGCTGCTTGCCGGTGAGCAGGTCGCTTTGAACCTGCTGCAGCGACTGTCCGCTGTGGCCACTTTGACTGGTCAATTTGTCCGCGCAGTTGAAGGCACCGGCGCCGCGATTGTCGATTCCCGCGGCACCACGCCGGGGATGCGCATGCTGGAGAGGTATGCCGTGCTTCTCGGTGGCGGGCGTTGCAGTCGCCTCGGACTGGATGACGGCGTCCTGATCACGTCCAACCACCTGGCGATTGCCGGCGGTCTGGCTGAGGCCGTTAAGAACGCCAAAGAGAAACTTGGTCATCTCCATAAGGTCAAAGTGCAAGTCTCAAACGAGATTGATTTGCGAGAGGCCGTTAGCAACGGGGCCGATATTCTGTTGCTTGAAGGTCTGCCCGCGGAAGAAGTAGCGCGTCTTGGGGCCATGGCCAGGGACCTTTCCCCGGTCGTGATGCTTGAGTGTTCCGGCAACATCACCCTGGAAAACGTCCGTGGTTACGCTGAGGCTGGCGCCAATACGATCAGCATCGGAGCGCTGACGAACTCTGCACCGGCGATGGACGTGAGTTTTCAGATCCAGCCCTATTGAGGTTCCCAAACACGATCCACGAAACGGCACGAAATAAGAGCCTCAATTTGTCTCTCTTCGCGTCATTTCATGCCGTTTACATAGTTGGCGCCTTTTTTCAGCAACTTGCTGTGGAACTGAGAGGGCTATCCTGACGTGTAAACCCTGCATCTCATCGAGCTTGAACCGTTCGCCTCGGAGGGCGTATCTTAGGACATGATCGGGACCCTTAGGAGTTGCTAATGAAGAGTCAGTTTATTCGTAAATCCGCATTTCTGGTTGCTGTTTTGGTGGCTATCAGCTTTTGTCTGATTGACGCAGATGCCCAGTCGACCAAAAAGCGCCGTGCGCGTCGCGTCGCCCGACCAGTTATCACCAATCCGGAAATAACTCCGCCCGAGGACCAAAAAGCCACTGAGAGCGGCGACAAAATCATCAGCACCGCGGACGAAGATCCGGATGCGCAAGTGGACGAAACGACCCAATCCCCGGAAGCCAAGCCGAAGAATGGCAAGACACCGGCGAAACCGGCGTCCGATGACCGGGAAAAACAGCAGACAATTGACAACCTCTCCAATCAAGTTAAGAAGCTAAACGACAAACTGGGTCAGATGCAGGAGACTGACCAGGCTCTGATGGACATGGAGCGGCTTTCTCGGGCCGAACAGCGGGCGGAGACTTTGAGATCGCAGCAAGTCGAGGTCGAGAGCAAGCTGGCCGACTTGCAGTCGAAATTGGAAGACACCGAGTACATGATGAAACCGGAGAATATTGAGCGAGAGATGGCGCCCTATGGATCCACCCGTCCCGAAGTGGTGCGAGATACGCGACGCCGGAGACTTGAAAGCGACAGAAATCGAATCCTGGCCCAAATAAAGATTCTGGAAACCAGCCGCGTACGGTTGGAAGGGGCCGTGGCGACGGCGGATGCGGAAGTGGATCTGTTGCGACGTCGGCTGGAGTCGCGACGAGCACAAGAGGGCCTGTCGTCCGATTCAATCGAATCAAAACCTGCGACCGATCGGCGGAAGCCGGAATAGCTGCTGCCAACATGGGAACGATTGCCCAGCGCGACCTTTACCGAATGATCGGTGACGCGCACCTGCGAGGTGAGCGCGTGGTGGTTGCGACCGTAGCCAACACTCGCGGGTCAACACCTCAACGACGGGGCGCCAAGATGCTGTTTCTCGAAAATGGCGACGTGGCCGGCACGGTTGGTGGTGGATGCATCGAGGCGGAAGTTTGGTCGGAAGCGCGCGATGCCATGCGATCGGGCAAATCAGCCCTGCACCATTTCTCTCTTACCGCCGAAGAAGCCAGCGAAGAAGGAATGGTTTGCGGCGGGACGATGGACATTTTTGTTGATGTGATTGGTTCCGCGGGGTAAGAGAAGAATATTCCCCATAGACTGGGTGAAAACTCAACCGAGTGTCATGAAGTCAGTACCGTAGCGCGGTAGCGTCGGGTCAACGGTTCCAATCACAAATCTACGAGTCAATGGGTTTTCACCGTTGGCGACTTTGAAGCACTGGATTCGAGTTGCGGATGGCCGGACCCGACGCTACGCGCTACGGTACTGACTTCATGACACTCGGTTGCGTTTTCACACAGTCGCTACCGCGCGGTGGTACTGACCTCATGACACCGTGATTAGTAGACAGGACCAAACAAAAAATCGTCCTGACAAGTTGAAAAATGTTTGTGAACTAATTTGAGGTTGATTGACTGATAGGTGAGTATGTCCGAAAACTTTCTCGACAATTACAAAGCCAAGCATACACATCCGCTGAACAGACTCTGCCACAGCGTCGGGATTCCGATGATTGTGGTTTCGCTGCCGCTGTTCTTCTTCAATTGGCGTTGGGCGTTAACACTTTTCATCGTGGGCTGGATTCTGCAGTTTGTTGGTCACGCGATCGAAGGCAATCAACCGGCGTTTTTCAAGAACCCGGTTTACCTCCTGGTTGGGCCATTGTGGCTACTCCGCCGCGCTGCCGCCGCAGTTGGCCTCGCTAAGAATCCTGGGACACCTGCGCCACCAGCGACACCTGCTAAGTAGACTTCCTTAACCATCCGAATGCCGGATCCAAACGAACCGTCAACCGCGCTTCTCCTCAAGGGGATAGAGCAAGTGTTGGACGAAGGTTCGACCGCGGCGCTCGCTACCTTAACCAGTGCTCCCAAAAATGTTGGGGCCAAGATGCTCATTCCGGAATTGGGCCCTGCGGTCGGCAGCTTCGGCGACGTCCTCTGCGATAATGCAGTAGCGAAACGGGCGACCGAGTTCCTGGCAGCACGAGACGAAGCTCATTTGTTTCAGGTCCGCGACTTTGCTCCCGAGCTCACTGAGTGGGCCGGAGCGAGTGTTTTGTTCGAGCGACTAGAGACAGAACCGCGCCTGGTTATTTGCGGTGCCGGCCACGTAGGCGCCGCGCTCGCTCGTCTCGCAAGTCTTACCGGCTACAAAGCCACTCTGATTGATGACCGCGTCGAGTTTGTCGCACGCAATCTTTTTCCCGACGACCGCATTGAGTTGATGGCCGCCACGAATTGGGGTGATGCCGTGCGTCAGGCGATTGGGAACGGCCGTGGTGTTTCCGTGGCAATAGTGACGCGCGGTCACAATGAGGACGAGGAATGCCTTCGCGCGGTGATCACTACTGAGGCGGATTATGTGGGACTAATCGGAAGTAAACGGCGCACGAACATAGTCCTCGATCGGTTGCGCGCGGCGGGCGCTGATTTAGAGAAGTTGAGTAAGGTGCACGCTCCGGTCGGTTTGGATATCGGCGCGGTCACGCCAGAAGAAGTGGCGCTGGCAATTCTGGCTGAGATGGTGACCGAAAGGCGCAGTGGCACAGGTGCTTCGCTTTCGTCTTGGCGAAGGGAATCCAAAGAAGTAAGGAACGCGAGCGGGTAGATCTAGTAGGCATTCTCCAAGCTCGTCAGCAGTTGTGCTAATTCAACACCACCTCAATGGTG
>JAMQPI010000640.1 GCA_023717565.1 Pyrinomonadaceae bacterium
CAGGGACGTGCCGGGTGTGAGAGTCTTTTCGTTCGCTTCACCAAGCGGAGTGATGGCTGCCGAACCGCCTGCACCGGAAACTGGTAAGAGACCGTTGGCCATCAATTGTGGAGCGAACAACGAAAGCGATTCCTGGCTAATACCACTGAAGACAACAGGCGTGGCAATCGGAGTCATCTGCTGACCCATCAGAGCAACAAGTGGCGAGCCCACAGAGACAGGAGCAATTAGCGAGGTTGCGGTGACTGTTTGTTTCGGTAAGTTGGGCTTCCATTCAGTAGCGGCCAGTTGCGCGAAGGACACCAATCGCGGTGCTCTTGGGCGTTGGGTCTCATCTACCTTGCCCTTCTCAAAGATATCGATCATCTGCTTGATGGGCGTGATGCCGGCAATAGGTTCCTTGGAGAACGGGAAGCTGAAAGCTATGGCGCCGACGAGGCGACCATCGACGTAGACCGGCGAACCTGACATTCCGGCGAAGACTCCGGTCTTCTCTACATTCGATCCACTAAGCCGGGCAATAATTGCCGATTGTCTTGGCCCGGGAAAACCTGGTAAGACCCCCAGAATCTCAACTCCAAACTCCTCTGTTTCGGTACCGGAGAAAACCGTCCGTGCCACTCCCTTCATTCCCGGACGCAGGTCTTCCAGCGCAAACAACCGCGGATCTTTGTCGCTCGTCACCTGTTTTTGAGCCAGCGTCGAGCGAGAAAGCGTGGGGATGACAATAAGTGCCAACAAAACTATGAGGAATCTCTTCATTAACTACCTCTTAAACCGTCAAAACAGTTGGGAATTCAGATGCGACTGACTGGACTCTCACCCTCCATTGGACTATAGCTTCGGCCTTGGAGTCGGTCAAGGTATGTGTACCCATACGGTCACCGCGAAAGCGATGGCGGGGTCCCTTTTCGACTGACAGGACGGAGTTTAGATGCACAAACTCGGGTATTGGTTCCAAGGCGGTTGGGCTTGGCGCACTGGTTGGCGCATGTTAACGTCCGAGTCGGGGCAAGCTGTTTTCCATGACATTAATGGCAGGTTTCATTCTGGTGGGTGGCGCGTCGAGCCGCATGGGAACTGACAAAGCATCACTGCTGCTCGACGGTCGGACCTTTGTGCACCGGATTGCTGAGGAACTCTTGGCGGTAACAGACTCGGTCACGCTTATCGGCAAGGATGCGGGCGAACTGCAACTAAATCTGCCGAGTGCTTCCGACGCTTATCCTAATTGGGGAGCTCTGGGGGGTGTGCACGCAGCGCTTTTGGCTTCCCGGTCACCATGGTCCATGATTGTCGCCTGCGATCTTCCCTTCGTTACCGCGGGATTATTCACTCGTTTAGCTGGTCTGCGCGAAGACTTTGAGGCAGTCGCCCCTATTCAGAAAGACGGTCGCCCGCAGCCGCTCGCCGCCCTCTATCGCAACGATCCCTGCCTGGTCCGAGCCGAGCAATTGATCAAATCTGGCGAAAGAAGGCCTCTTGCTCTGTTACAATCTGTCCGCACCCGCTGGACTCCGTTCAATGAGCTCCTGGAGTTACCGGGTGCCGAACATTTTTTCGATAACATCAACACTCCGCAAGACTACGAACATGCAAGCGGGAAAGGAGATACCATTCAGACTGCGGGATGACTTAACAGATTTGCCGGCCAAACGCGGCCCTTTCCTGTTACCTCCTTCATCCTTCATCTTCTTCTCATGGCCTCCAGACGACGATTAGGGAAGAAGTTTTTCAAATCGCTTCTGCCAATTCTACTGGTGGTAACAGTGGCGCTGGTTGTGGCGCTTGGCTTCATTGTTCGGGGGATCACCCACCCGCCACGCCGTTCATACCTGGTAACTCCTCAGGCGTTTGCTCAAATCAGTGGTCCAGCTCTAAAGGTTATTGATCAGACTTGGCGAAATCGCGACAACACTCCAGCGCGAGGCTGGTTCCTGCGCGGTCGTGAGGGTGCGCCTGCTGTCATCCTTCTTCATCATTATGGCGCGGATCGCTCCTGGCTTTTCAATCTGGGCGTCAAGATCAACGAAGCTACGAGCTTTACCATTCTCTGGCCTGATCTACGCGGCCATGGATTGGAACCTCCTGTGAAATGGACGTCGTTTGGAACTGTTGAAGGAGATGACGTGCTCGCTGCTCTCGATTTCTTACGCGCTCAGAAGTCAGAGAATGGCAATCGCCTGGTAGGAAATCACGTGGGACTCTTTGGTGTCGAGCTGGGCGCTTACGCGGCGCTGCGAGCCGCCGCCCAAGACAAGAGTATAACCGTCCTCGCCCTCGACTCAGTACCTCGCACTCCCGATGAGTTGATCCAGACTACTGTTACAAGTGATTTGGGAATGAGTGTGTTGCCGGTGACTGCCCTGACTAAGCTGGCGACTCGTGTCTATTTCCTCGGCAACTATGAAAACACGCCGGCGTGTCAGATTGCGTCGTCCCTCTCTACCCAACGGGTCCTACTGCTGTCTGGACCGGAGGTCGGAGAGCTTCGTGAGTCGACCACCGAGCTGTCACGTTGCTTTAAGAACCCGGCAAGTGTCGAAGTCAAAACCGATCTGCGTTTGACTGCTTTCAACCTGCCCTCGGCCACCGGTGAAGACGGCGAGGGATACGATCGCCAGGTAATTGAATTCCTCGGAAAGAACCTGCAATAGAAAAAGGCTCATTTTTCGTTTCTCATTATTTCTCATCTGTCATTTCTCATTTCTCGTTTCTCATCTGTCATCTGAAGCGACTTACTCAGGCCGCGTGATGAGGTCAGTACCACCATGCGGTAGCAGTGGGTCATGAGGTGCGATTCCATTCGGCGTAAGTGATCAGGAGCCCATGACCCACCGCTACCGCATTGTGGTACTGACCTCATGACACGCGGCTTCCGACCTGCTCGGCCTCAGCCGTCTTTGGGTGCGAGTCATTGACTCGTGACAGCGACCAGCGCGAGTCTGCTGTTATTCCCCACTACATCTATTCGAGCAGACGGCAATCCGGTTAACTGATAAAGGTATTCGATCGGCACGATCACCAGTACGGAGGCGCCTCTCTGTCTCGCAGCTGCCAGAATATCCAACGCACTTTCAAATCTGACCGGTTCACCATCCGAAGCATAGACCACCCGACCGGCTGCATAGAATTCCGCTGACCGGTCGATTTGGTGTAGGGCGTATACAGGTGCTGAATCGTAGCCGCGAACGCTCGCAAGCTGAATCAGGTCACGCATGGATTCCCGGGTGGCGAAGCTAGCTACTCCGCAATTTAAGGCTACGATAAGCGCTGCGAACGTGGCGAAGACGACGAGCAGGCCCGAGACCGCCCTGCGGTGCGTCCAGAAAATACAGGTGACGGCCGTGACAGTTAAAGGCACGCCAATCATCGCCACACACATGAGTGAAAGGCTTTGGTTGCGATCCACGTAAACCGATCCCACGATCGCGAACATACCGAAAAGCGCCCCGGTGATCCGCATTGCCCAGAGTCCATCGCGATCTCCGGA
>JAMQPI010000650.1 GCA_023717565.1 Pyrinomonadaceae bacterium
AGATCCATGGTCGAGGAATTTTGCCGGGATCGCGATCACGGACTGTGGATAGCCAGTGGTCGCGGTGTGTTTCGCTTGAAAGATGGCAAGTCGACCCTGTACACCACGGCCCAGGGGCTATCGTCAAACAACAGCTTGACCGTGTACGAGGATGCGCTCGGAAACGTCTGGGTTGGAAATCAGAGTGCCCTTGATAAATACGACCGCGTCACTGACTCCTTCTCAAAGACACATTCCGCCAGCAGTGTGAACGCGATCTACAGCGATCGTGAAGGCAATCTCTGGGTGGGGGATAACAATGACGGATTGTCGCGTTTTCGCCAGGGACTCTTCACCAGCTTCACTCAACAGAACGGTCTCGCCGACGACATCGCAACCACAGTTCTTCAAGACCGCAGAGGAAATATCTGGATCGGAACCGCTAAAGGTCTGAATCATTTCCGAGACGGAAGATTCAGTCTGTTTCCGCTCCGGAGTTCTCTCGGCAGCCCACTCGTTACCGCCATCGCCGAGGACCGCGATGGCAATGTCTGGGTGGCCGCTAGCGATCGACTCTATCAAATGCGGTACGACAAGCGGTGCGCCGGCCAGACTTGTTTGCCGACGGTGACTCCGGTTACTTATGACGCGCTAACCGGTTCGAGCGTAAAAGTGATCTTTGCGGATCGGGAAAACACTATCTGGATCGGCACGGGCTTTGACGGCGTCTTCAGTTTCAAGAGTGGTGAGCTCGGCAGCTATTCCACCAGGAACGGTCTCTCCAGCAACGCCATCAGAGGTATCTGCCAGGACCTCGACGGAGGCCTCTGGATTGGCACCAAGGGCGGAGGGCTAAACCGTCTCAAGGACGGCCAGATAACTGTCTTTACGACGAAGGATGGTCTGGCAAATGATGCCGTGCAATCGCTGTACATGGATCGATCCAACAGTCTTTGGATTGCCACTCGCGAAGGAGTAAATCGCCTGAAGGACGGCAGATTTACCACCTACCGCGCTAACGACGGTCTCTTTTCCAACCTGGTCACCAGCTTTGTTGAAGACGACCGCGGCAATTTATGGATGAGTTGCAGTAAAGGTGTTTTTCGCGTCTCGCGCCAACAGATGGATGATTTCGCCGACGGCAAGATCAAGTCCTTTGCTTCAATATCCTACGGTTTAGAACACGGTCTGAGTAGTAACGTTGCGGTCACAGCCCAACATCCGCTTTCGTACAAGACGGCGGACGGACGAGTCTGGTTCTGCATGCTCAAGGGCGTCTCGCTAATCGATCCGCAACGCCTATCAATCAACAGCGTGCCGCCGCTCGTGCACATTGAAGAAGTCAATGTTGACCACCGCAGTTTTGACATCACTCAGTCTGCTACGGTAGCGCCTCACGGGCGTAGCGACATGGTTTTCCACTACACCGGTCTGAGCTTTTCAGCTCCCGAGAGTGTCCGCTTCAAATACAAACTCGAAGGATACGACGGGGATTGGGTGGATGCCGGTAGCCGGCGCCAGGCTTACTACAGCAACATCCCTCCGGGGAAGTATGTCTTTCGGGTGATGGCAGCTAATAGTGATGGCATTTGGAATGAGCAGGGAGAATCGTTCTCGTTAGACTTGACCCCCTATTTCCACCAAACATATTGGTTCTATGGGTTGTGTTTTGTACTCACTGCGCTGGTGGTTTTTGGTGTTTATGCAATGCGCAAAAGACAGTGGAGGGCCAGCGAACTCCACCTTGGTGATTTGGTAAATACCCGAACCGGGGAATTGGAGGAGCAGCGTGCCTTCCTGCTCCAGGTTATTGATCTTAATCCGAGCTTCATCTTTGCCAAAAATGTGCGGGGGCAGTTCACCCTGGCAAATCGCACTATCGCGAAAGCATACGGCACCACCGTTGAGAATCTGATCGGCAAGACTGACGAAGACTTTGGCCGTCCGGTAAATGAGGTGGCAAAGCAGCGGCTGGACGAGCAACAGGTCATGGCTTCGCTGATTGAGAGCTTTAACCCGGAGGAACAATTCACTGACGCCGCTGGAAAAGATCGTTGGATGCAGGTCTTAAGAATTCCTCTGACTTCTTCGCAAGAGGAAGCTCAGCAGATGTTGGGTGTGGCTACTGATATCACTTTGCAGAAGCAAGCAGCAACTGACATGCGGCGGGCAAAAGAGGGGGCCGAAGGAGCTGCCAGGCAAATGCAACAGGCGAAGGAAGCAGCTGAAGCGGCGACCAACGCCAAAAGTCATTTCCTGGCAAACATGAGCCACGAGATTCGCACGCCGATGAATGGCGTTATCGGCGTGACCGGGTTACTGATGGATACCGATCTAACTGAGGAGCAAAGAAGATACACCGAGATGATCAACGTCAGTGCGGAGGCGTTGATGACAGTCATTAATGACATCCTGGATTTCTCAAAGATCGAAGCTGGCAAACTAGGTTTCGAGAATCTGGACTTCGATCTGCTTCCGGCGGTCGAGGGTCCTTTGGAATTGCTGGCCGGGCGGGCGCAGGTCAAAGGGGTAGAGATCGCTTCCCTGATCGACAGCAATGTGCCATTAGCATTGCGTGGGGACCCCGCACGTCTGCGGCAAGTGCTGACCAACCTGATCGGCAATGCAGTTAAGTTCACGGAAGCTGGCGAAGTAGTGCTGAGGGTGACAGTGGAAAAGGTAACTGGTACACATGCGTCACTGCGGTTTGTCATTAGTGATACGGGAATCGGTATCAGCGAAGAGGCACAGGGTCGTCTCTTCCAGGCCTTTGTGCAGGCCGACGGTTCTACTACGCGCAAATATGGCGGGACGGGTTTGGGGCTGGTTATTTCCAGGCAGTTGGTTGAACTGATGGGGGGCGAGATCGGTGTAGAAAGCAGCCCGGGCAAGGGCTCGACCTTCTGGTTCACTGCTGCGTTTGAGAGACAGGCGCTGTCTCAGGGAGTCGCCGCTCTTCCAGAGAATCACATCGAGGGACCATACGTCCTGATCGTTGACGATAATGATACCAACCGTCGAATCGTTCAATACCAGGTTACTTCAAGGAGGATGCAATCAACTTGCGTGGCGAACGGAGCCGACGCCCTGGCGGCCTTGCGAAGTGGGAGCGCGATTGGGAAGAGCTACGATCTCGCAATCCTCGACATGGATATGCCCGAGATGGACGGTCTGATGTTGGCAAAAGCAATCAAGAGCGATCCAACCATCAGCGCGACGCGTTTGTTGATGCTGACTTCCCTTGGCCAGCGCCTGGAGCCTGAGAAGTTGCGAACCTGCGGAATTTCTCGATGCCTTACCAAGCCTCTGAAACAGTCGCAACTCTTCGACTCGATAGCGAGTGTCATGGCCGAAACAATCGACCGGTCAAAGCAAGCTGAGCCTTCCCGCGCAAACCGTCAAACGGTCGATGTTGAAGTACAACCCCAACCAGCAAACGGAACCAGGAAAGTGCGGGTTCTGTTGGCGGAAGACAACAAGACCAACCAGGTAATGGCGCTCAGCCAACTAGAAAAACTGGGTTACGCCGCGGCTGCCGTCGCGAGCGGGCGCGAAGTACTCGAAGCCCTGGCCGCTTATCCCTACCCCATCGTACTGATGGACTGCCAGATGCCGGAGATGGATGGTTACGAAGCTACTCTCGAAATCCGGCGGCTCGAGGCAGAAACATCCAGGCACACGCGCATCATCGCTATGACAGCTCACGCTATGGAAGGGGAGCGAAAAAAATGTCTGGCGGTGGGAATGGACGACTATCTCAGCAAGCCTGTGAGAATAAGTGAATTGGCCGAAATGCTGGACCGCTGGTGCGGAGACTCGGACGGATCGGATTTGTCCACTCACGAATCACCAGTGTCAAATGAAGAACACATTCTCGAGGTCTGCTGACCAGGAACCCAAGCTATTCCACTTGTTGTGGTTCGGTTTGGAGTGTCGTGCGGGCAAGGCTGATCAGAATAATTGCCAGAGCGACACTGGAAGCCGCGAGCACGAGGTAAATCAACCAGGGAA
>JAMQPI010000657.1 GCA_023717565.1 Pyrinomonadaceae bacterium
GCGGGAAACTGAGGCAAGGCGGTGATCACGCCGGCGGCCGCCTTGATCTCATCGGAGGTCAACGGATCGAGTGGGTGCACAGATTGACCATTGGCGGTTTGCAGAAACAAACCCGACGCGAGCAATAGCTGAGCGGAAAAAAATAAGATCGAGCAGACGCGGCGCACTGCACACAGGGAGTAGGTCATACGGTTTCTAAGTCTCCTCGGAATGTTCGGATGATAATGACGGACAGGACGTAAGACTGGTCGTATTCTAACCTCGTGCATCGTAATGTGCGAGATTTAAGTTCAAGCTAGGGTTAAGAAGCGTGGAACAAGCTTTTGGTTTAACCCCGCAGGGGTGAGATGTTTATAGCACCGGACGTTCAACCGCACCTCAGGCACCGTTCGGAGGGGCGGTACTCAACTTGAAAGGTACTCATCCACAATCATTCCGCCCCTCCGAACGGTGCCGGGATTCCGTGGTGTCCTTATCTAGAAACATTCCACTCCTGCGGAGTGAAGAACCTCCCAACAACAAATCGATCACTTCCGACGCTCGCGGCGGAGCGCCAACTGCGCTGGAACCCCTTCAATACCTGTTTTGCTGCTCAAGCGCCAGCGCAATGTTGAACCACTTGACGTAAGAACTGCAGTGCTTGGTTGTCGCCCATCTGAAGGGGCCGAATAGACGACGTGTTCCTGATATCCGGGAACCGTAGCCGAAGGATCGAATTCGATCTGGATCGAGTTGCCCTTCACACGACCGCGGAAGGGTGTCTGGTTTCCATCTTCACCTTGCCACTGGCCATTGATGAATTCATCGACGCTGTAGACACCACTTACGACATCACCTTTTCGATGAAGGGTGAGTCTGAATTGTACCTGAGGCTTATTTTTCCGCGCCGGCTCCTTCCAAATCCAGCTCCCGTTTATGGAAGGAAGACTTTGGGAGCAAATCGGCACGGCCGAGCACAGCACGACTGCAATAGCCAAGCCTACTTGCCGCCCCAGTGGTTTCACCTTTGAGAATTGCATCGGCTTCGTTTGTGGACTGTCAACGAGGTGGACTCATTACTTTGCCATAAGACGCGTGCAGATCCGAGAGTTTGTCGGCGGCGGCGGGATCCGAGCGGGCCAGCAATGTAATGATCTCATCACGTCCGGCAAATAATGGCTGGATGCCCTGTTTCTGGGACTCGTTAAGAGCTGAGTCCGCGCCTTTGTCAACTTCTGAACGTAGCGAAGTAAAGAAATTGCTGGCGGCCTGGCGGGCCGGCTCGTAGTCGCCTCGTCTGGCATCGATGGTTGCGGCTGCGAGTGTGCTCTGCAACCGGGTTGCGCTTAGTTCATGCCGTGCGATTGCCAACTCCGAGGCATAACCACGAGCTTTGAGCCACATGGGTACAAAGCCGACCAGGAATGCGATGAGTAGTACCCCGGCGTAGATGAGTATGCGCCGAATCAGCGAGCTTGACTTGACCGCTTTAGGTTGGAGATCTTCGCTCATAACACCTCCTATTATTTAGTGAAGCAGAATACGCCAGTAATTTGCAGGTGGGAAGGCACAGCCAAATGTCCGATATGCTTTTTTAGCTTGTCGTCGAGATTGGCAACACTCAAGCAATGATATTACCCGTAGCGTTGCATATTGAGCCTCTCCTCACGACAAGCTGAAGCATATGGACATTTGGCTGTGCCTTCCCACCTGCAAACTTGGTAATGCCTAATTAACTGGGCTAAGGCACCACCAAGCGCGGATTATACAAGAGCGGAAAGAACTGTCCTTCTATTCTGGCCCCTTCCGGAATAATGGGCACGCCTTTCAGCAGCGGCTCATTCGAAGCGGAGAGCACGCCGTCGCGAAATACGTTGATAACTGTCGCCCGTCTGGGCCGCTCAGTACGGTTCTCAAAAGAA
Source organism: Pyrinomonadaceae bacterium (assembly GCA_023717565.1). Lineage (GTDB taxonomy): Bacteria > Acidobacteriota > Blastocatellia > Pyrinomonadales > Pyrinomonadaceae > PSRF01. The sequence goes on from JAMQPI010000657.1 coordinate 1,902, forward strand.
CCGTGGACCATCAACGGGTGGTGAAAGGAACACTCGCCGGCTTTCAACTCGATAGCCACCGGACTAAACTCTCGCCGCTGTTGTGGCGTGAGCGCAGCTTGAATCGCATCCATATCATTGGCGAAATCTTCGCGGGGCAGCAGATTCCAACGATGGCTGCCCGGCACGTAATGGACACAGCCATTGTCGCGAGTCGAGTCGTCCAACCCGATCCAACAGGAGAGGTGGGCCATCGGCTGAGTTCGGGTCCAATATGAATAGTCCTGATGCCAGATCACAACACCTCCATGGTGCGCCGGCTTGTAAAAGATCTGGTCGTGCCAGAAGTGCACTGCACCGCCGAGTAGTTGCGAGGCCGGAACTGTGAAAGCGGGATTCCACAACAGGTCGTGAAAGTCGGGCGTGATGCGCCATGCACCAAGCGCGTGAAAGAGAATGTTTTCCGGATCGGCAGATTCGTTTGAGTGGAACTCATAAAAAAGCGCGTGTCCTGGGTGCTCAGGATCAACCAGTTGTTGCAGGTCAGTGCGGAGAGCGTTCACCTGGCCATCTGACAACATCCTAACGCCGGCGAGGTATCCGTGCTCGCGGTAAAACCTCACCTGCTCGTCGCTTAAGCGGTACGTCGACCATTCTTCCGAAGTTGACGGTTTCGGAAAGAGGTTACCGATCAAACCATGGTGGTGAGACAAATCTTGAGTCACGACTCAAGTATGTTAGTCGAGATGTTTCGGACTCGCCAGAAGGTAGCTAACAAACTCAAGAACATTAGTCAGGGTGAACATTACTTACAGGATTAATTGACAGGTCTTTCAATCCAGTAGATTCTGTAAATCCTGTCGAATAACTTCCTTGTCGCAAGTCTATTGACAGTAGCGTTTTCGCTAACTATCTTGCTCTTAAAAGAAGTGTGGCGCGGAGAGGTTATCAAGCCATGAAAACTCTATTGCTCTTGCTGTTGGTCCCGACGATCTTTTTCCCAAATCAAAAGACGACAAACTCCGTACCGGACTCGTCGGTCGTGGTGGTTACTGCCAAGTGGTCCAAGAGTCGATTGACAACCGAGCAGGCGCAATCGAACTCCACGTATATGGCTCCGGCTTCAGCTTCGACACAAGCCAACAGAACTTACGAAAGGCGAAAAGTGAACGCTCCTGCCGGAGAGCGAAATCCGAATGCCGACACCCTCGACGAGCGGGGTGCCCAGTTGGACAGGATCGTGCAGGAGTCGCGTACACCCAAGGCTAAAGCTGTAGATGGCTATGCGTACCGCGTCAAACTCCAGAACACCGGCCCCAAGGTCATAGAAATCCTGTTCTGGGAGTACCAATTCTCAGAACCGTCCAATCCATCGACGATGGTGCGCCGGCAGTTTCTTTGCGGAGTCACCATAAAGCCCGACAAAGAGAAGGAAGTGCTGTCCTTCAGTTTATCGGGCCCGGGCGAAGTGATTGGCGTGGGAGCCCTGGCTGACAAGTCCCCAAGTCCGTTTCAGGAGAAGGTAGTAATCAATCGCGTGGAATACGCGGATGGTTCGATCTGGCAGCGACCGGACTGGAGCTTTGCCGAGATTAAGCTGAGCTACGCTCGCGCCATCAGAACGCCCTGGGGGACGGAGATGTGCCGGGCGCTCTAGCTAAGGGCGGGAGGCAGGAGCAGGAGGCAGGAGGCAGGAGGCAGACGGCAGGAACAGAACATTTTCCATTTCTCATTTGACATTTTCTCATTGGTCATTTACTGATTTCATTTCGTGCTGCTTCGTGTTACTTAGCGGATCGTGTTACTTAGCGGATCGTTTGCCTGGGCGAGAGAATGAGAACGATCCACGAAACAACACGAAGCACATGAAAAGAAATCAGTAAATGACCAATGAGAAATGTCAAATGAGAAATGGAAAATGTTCTGTTCCTGCCGACTGCCGACTGCCGACTGCCGACTGCCGACTGCCGACTGCCCGCTGTCTTTTGCTACCAGCTGGGAGAAACGTCCCAGCGCGAGCTTTGCGTTAGTCTCACCACGCCAGTCCCGTTAGCGTTCATGGAATAGATTTCAAAGTTCCCGCGGCGCATCGAGCTGAATGCAATCTTGCCATTCGAGCTCCAGGCCGGCTCAGTGTCGAGCGCGTGGCCGTTGGTAAGGCGCGTCACGCCCGTGCCATTCGCGTTCATTACATAAATTTCTGCGTTGCCACACCGGGTACTCATGAAGGCGATCTTCTGGCCATTCGGCGACCAGGTCGGGAAGCCATCATCGTCCCGATCGCTGGTTAGTCTTGTGACTCCCGAGCCGTTGGCGTTCATGACGTAAATGTTCAGGTTGCCATCGCGGGCACTCGTGAAGGCAATCTTGTTCCCGTCCGGTGACCAGGCCGGGCTGGTATCAATCCTGTTGTGGTTCGTAAGCCTCGTCACACCCGAGCCATTTGCGTTCATCACATAAATCTCCGAGTTACCGGCGCGGGTGCTCATGAAAGCTATCTTCTGGCCGTCAGGTGACCACGCTGGGAACCCGTCCCATGCCTGGTGGTTCGTCAGTCTGGTGACTGCCGAGCCGTCCACGTTCATTGAGTAAATCTCCAGGTTGCCCTGACGATCACTGACGAAGACGATCTTGGTCTTGTCCGGCGATAGAGCAGGATTCAAATCGCTGGCATGGTTGTCTGTTAGCTTTACTACACCCGTGCCGTCCGCCTTCATGCCGTGAATCTCGAAGTCGCCGTCGCGATTGCTGGCAAAAACCAATTGGATCTGGCTGGACGGTGGCGGCGGCTGGGACGAATCGCAAACGTCGCCGATCCCGTCGTGGTCTGCGTCCGCCTGGTTGGGATTTGCTACCAATGGGCAATTGTCGACCCCGTCGAGTACGCCATCGTTGTCATCGTCCGCATCGCAGGTGTCCCCGGCCCCGTCACGATCGTTATCGGCCTGGTTACCATTGGCAACGAGAGGACAGTTATCAGAAGTATCAGCCACACCGTCATTGTCATCATCAATGTCACACGAATCGCCGAGTCCATCATGATCGTTGTCCGCCTGACTCGGGTTTGAAACGAGTGGACAGTTGTCATTAGCGTCAAGCGCGCCGTCGTTGTCATCGTCGGAGTCGCAAGCATTGCCACGTCCATCAGAGTCCGTATCGAGTTGATCGGCGTTGGCGTTGAGCGGGCAGTTGTCTGCGTCGTCAGCGGCACCGTCGTTGTCATCATCGGTGTCACAGGTATCGCCGACGCCGTCGCGATCGTTATCTGCCTGATTTGCGTTGGAGACCAGCGGACAATTGTCGGCAGTGTCGAGCACGCCGTCGTTGTCGTCATCCGGATCACAAGCATCTCCCATCCGATCACCATCGGTGTCGATCTGATTGGGGTTGGCGTTGAGAGGACAATTGTCAGTCGCATCGAGCGCGCCGTCATTGTCGTCGTCCGGATCACAGGCGTCACCAAGCCCGTCGCCATCAGCGTCCAATTGATCCGCGTTTGACGTGGAGGGACAGTTATCTGAGGCGTCGAGTATGCCGTCGCCGTCCGCGTCGGCCCTACAACTATTGGTGTTGAGGACAATCGACACGACGTTCGTCTCAAAGTTTGGCACGGCGACATCAAGGCTGCCGTCGCCGTTAAAATCGCTGACGGCGATAGCGTAGGGTGTGTTTCCCGCAAGGTAGTTGGCTGCGGTTTCGAATGTTCCGTCACCTCTGCTCAGCAGTATTGAGGTGTCATTGGAACGATAGTTTGCCGTCGCCAGGTCTGTCCGTCCGTCACCATTGAAGTCTGCCGTAGTAACGGCTTGAGGATTGGTACCCGCGCCATAACTGACAGCTGGCTGGAATGTACTGTCCCCGTTGCCGATCAGAATTGACACGTCGTTGGTACCATAATTCGCCACTGCCAGGTCAAGCCTGACATCTGCGTTGAAATGTCCAGCAACGATGGAATAGGGAAAACCCCCGGCGGTATGGGTACCTGCGGATAGGAATGTGCCATCCCCGTTACCCAGCAGGATCGACACGTCCTGGGAAGCGTCATTTGCTACGGCGAGATCTGTCGTGCCGTTGCCGTCGAGGTCTCCAACGGCGGTGGAGATTGGAACTTCTCCGGTGGGGTAATTGACAGTAGTTTCGAAGGTCGCGTCGCCATTGCCTAGCAGGATGGATACATTGTTGGAACTGATATTGGCCACCGCCAGATCCAGATGACCATCACCATCAAAATGTCCTGCCACGACGTGGTAAGGATTAAGGCCGGCACTGTGGCTGCTCGCTTCTTGGAAGGTTCCGTCGCCATTGCCCACCAGGATTGACACGTTGTTTGAGTTTGTATTCGCCGTGACGAGATCCAGCTTGCTATCGCCGTTGAAATCAGCTGCCACAACCGAACTGGGGTTGATACCCGTGCCGTAGCTGGCTGCCGCTTGGAACGTGCCGTCACCATTGCTCAGCAGGATCGACACGTCGTTGGACATGTAATTCGCCACTGCGAGATCCGTCACGCCGTTGCCATTGAAATCGCCGGTGGCAGCAGAGCTGGGACCACCGCCAGTTCCGTACGTGCGCGCCGATGGGAAGGTACCCGCGGCATTGCCCGCCAGGAGTGATACGTCATTTGTATTTGTGTTCGCAGTGACCAGATCCAGATAGCTGTCACCGTTGACGTCTCCGGCCGCGATTGATGCCGGACCGCCGCCGACCGGGTACTTGGCAGCCGGCTGGTAGGAGCCGTCTCCGTTGCCAAAGAGAACTGAGACCTCGTTAGTACCAGAATTGGCCAATGCCAGATCTAATGTGCCGTTCCCATTGAAGTCTCCAGTGGTAAGGGATTGAGGAAAGCTTCCCGGGTTGCCTACGGTATAGCTGGCAGCTGCCTGGAACGATCCGTCGCCGTTTCCCATGAGGATGGAAACGTCGTTGGAACTACTGTTCGCTACCGCGAGATCCGTTGTGCCATTGCTATTAAAATCTCCGGTCCGGATGTAACTGGGATTAGTTCCCGCAGTATAGATGACAACGTCTTGAAATGAGCCGTCGCCGTTGCCCAGCAGGATCCATACATTGCTCGAACCAAAATTTGCCACGGCCAGATCTGTATGAGCATCACCATTGAAATTACCGGTGGCGACGGAGGCCGGGTTACTACCGGCGACAACGCTCGCAGCCGTTTGAAATGTCCCATTTCCCACACCTAACAGAATTGATACTTCGCCGGAACCGAAATTTGCCACCGAGAGATCTGTGACGCCGTCTCCATTGAGGTCACTCGTAGCGACCGATCGAGGGTTACTTCCCGTAGCGTAATTGCCGGCTGGCTGGAAAGTTCCGTCGCCGTTCCCTAACAATATGGAGACGTTGTCGGAGAACTCGTTGGCCACGGCCAGATCGGTCCTGCCGTTGGCGTCAAAGTCGCCCACTGTGACGTAAATAGGATTTGTACCCGCGGCGTAGCTGACCGCCGTTTGGAATGTGCCGTTACCATTTCCCAGCAGGATCGAGACATCCCCGGAACT
>JAMQPI010000661.1 GCA_023717565.1 Pyrinomonadaceae bacterium
TGTGGGCAGTGTGGTTGTCTTCAACATGCGCGTCCCCAGCGGTGTGGTTGCCCAGTTAAGATCGGTGCGAATTTGCTTGGCCACGCGCACCGCGCCCTCGACGTTCAGTTGACCCGTGCCTTGTTCCAGCATGTTCGCACCACTGATTGGCTGGGCGGTGTACATGAGAATCATCTTCACCATGTTAGGAGTGAGCTTGGGATTGGCCTGCAGGAGGAGTGCCGCCGCTCCCGACACGATCGGGGTAGCCATCGAGGTGCCGCTCAACCGCATCATGCGTCTGCGATAGTCGGAGTCGTTGACGGCGCGTAACTCGGGATTCTTGGACAGCAGATAGTTAGGAACGATCTCATCATGGCCATTAATTTTCTCTTTAGTTGCGGCTTCAGCAGCGATCAGTCTGTTGCCAGGCGCCACCAGGTCGGGCTTGATCAAGTTGTCGAAGCGCTTGAACCCGTTGGCTTCGGTGGTGTAGCTACGGGTGGGTCCGCGGGAGCTGTAAGTCGTAATCGTGTCATCGTCACGCCGGTCGGTGCCGTAGGAATTGGAAGCACCCACTGTGATGACCGAAGGCTCGTTGCCCGGCGAATGTATGTGTCCGTAGAGCTTATGTCCTGCACTGTCTTTGCCATGGTTGCCGGCTGCTGCGACCACCACGATTCCTGCATCAACCAGACGACGAGCGGCGCGACAGAGAGGATCGTTCTTGTAAGAATCGATCGCCAGTGTTCCCAGGCTCATGTTGACAACTCGGATATTGTATTTCTTGTTGTTCTTGTCACCCGACGGATTGGATGTGTTAACGGGTTCAAGTATCCAGTTGAGCGCTTTGATTAGTGTTGAGACTGAGCCGGAGCCGACACCATCCAGTACTCGCAGGTTGATGATACCCGCCCTGGGGGCGATGCCTTTGTACTTGGTGTACCCGTCATTGCCCAGCAATTGACCATCGTTCTTGGTAGTGATCAATCCGGTTACGTGAGTGCCATGTCCGAATTTATCGACAGTCCCTCTTCCGTCACCGGTAAAGTCTTTCTCAAAGACAATCCGGTCCATGACATCGTGATCTCGAAACAAACCGGAATCGATTACCGCAATACCGATCGAATCTCCGTCGAGTTGACTATTGCCGGCTTGAGAGCGCATGACTCCGGCACCAGTAGTGGCTTCCAGGTGTCCCATTCCACTGTCAGCGCCGAGTAAGTCGATGCCCAGCACCTGCAGGGTTCGTACGTCACGATCAAGAGAGATGTATGAAGTCAGATTGCTTGCGGCCAGTTCTGCGACGGCGCTAACCGGCAGTTCAAGCGCGAGCGTGCCGAGCTCCTGGAACCGATCTTTAATTTCTACCTGGTGGCGTTTGAGTAGGCTGCGAAGCTTGCTGTCGCTGATGTTGTTGGCTTGCAGAATCACCTTCACACGTTCAGAAGGAGATCGTTGCATGAGTTCACGCAGGTCAGGCGAGACTTTGTCGCCCTCAAAATCAACCCCACTAGCGTTGTTGGCTTTGTCGTCTAACAGAGCGATGTCGTGGGCGTTGTCGCTATTATGAATCAGCTTGAATAGACGACGAAAAGAAACATCGCGCGCAATATATTCGGCGTAGGCGGATACGGTTGTTGTTCCAATCACGCTCACGTCCCGTCGATCAAGCGCCGACTGCAAATAGCCGGAACCAAGCAGAGACGCCCGTGCCCCGGCAAACTGGTAGAGTTGATCAAGGAACAGAATGACCTCGCCCTCTCCGCTCGACGCGTCGTCAAGCAGGGCTTTAAGACGCGCGTCAACTTCGTCCGAAGTCTTGAGACCGGCAAAGAATTCGTCCACACTGACGCTAAAGAGGCGCTTGGATAGAAGAGACGTGGGAACCTTGCCCGCGACGATGCGTTGGGCTACTGCTTCGGCAATCTCTCGACCATTCGTGTTGGGGTTCTCCAGTAGTACGGGATTTCGGGTGCCGGAGAGAATTTCAATAGTTTGGTCGACCGAAGCGCTGTTAACTGCTGCAGTTCTTAGCTTCCTTTGCCGCGCCAGTTCGGTTAGATCCGTGGCAAAACGCGAGAGCACCGGATAGTTGGCTTTGCTTGCTGCCGGTGTGCTGTGCCCGGAATTCTTCTCGCCCTTCGCGTGGGTGCGGCTCATCGGTAACAAACTCGCACACATGGTAAACGCTAACGAAAAGATCATTAGCCAGGCGAGCCTGTGTGCATTTTTCCTTAGTACCATTCTTACGATCCCCCGGTGTCTGATAACCAATCGTTTCAGGCAGTTGAGTCAAGTAAATCAGCTGACTCCTCCAGCTGCATTGAAACTTCGCCTCTTGGCCATCTAGGGCAACGGTTGTGCCGGGGGTATTTCTCCTATTCGTGGGGAGTTTGGGGCGGCAAATATGGGCAGCCCCAGATTCTGACTGACCGGCTCGGTCAGTTTGAGTACTATCAGCAGGTCAGATTGCGGAATGCCCTGGAAAATAGGTAGTCGCCTCAGCTGTGGATTACTATAAGCGGGACTTCATAATCAGGAGTGGCGAGGTGCAGCGCTGTTAGAAGAACTGACAAATGTTTCGGCAACGGAACTGGTTCAACTCATTGCCGGAAAACAGGCTTCGCCCGTTGACGTGGCTCAGGCCCATCTGGAGCGGATTGAACAATTGAACCCGGCGCTGAACGCGATAGTCACGATCGCTCCGGATGTTCTTGACCGGGCCCGGCAAGCCGAAGCGTCGCTGATGCGAGGCGATCCGCCTGGCCGACTTCATGGCTTGCCGATCACGATTAAGGACACTATTGAGACTGCCGACTTACGCAGTACCAGCGGATCAGTGGCGCGGGCGCAATTTGTCCCGCGCGTCGATGCTCCGGCGGTAGCTCGGCTCCGGGCCAGCGGCGCAATCATTCTCGGGAAAACGAACGTGGCCGAGATGGCTATGGATTACACCGCCGACAATCCGGTCTTCGGCAGGACGAACAATCCTCACGACGCCTCGCGCACACCGGGCGGATCCAGTGGCGGAGAAGCCGCCGCCATTGCCACTTGCATGTCTGCCGGCGGACTGGGAAGTGACCTCGCCGGTTCGATTCGGATTCCGGCACACTTTTGCGGCATCGCGGGTCTAAAGCCGACCACCGGAAGCGTTCCGGGCGGAGGTCAATTTCCTCCCAGCATCGGGCCTTATTCGTTGGGGGCGGCGATTGGCCCAATGGCACGCCGCGTTGAAGATCTTCAACTTCTGTTTAGCGCGCTTCGCGAGACCAGGTCGTCACGGGGCCAACTCGCTACGGACTCTTTGCTCAACAGGAACGCCGCGATGCGAGGTTGGCGTGTTGCGTGGTACACGGATGACGAGGTCGCTCCGGTTACGGAAGAGACTCGTCGTGCAGTAGCCTCCGCCGCGAGCGCTTTGAGCGATGCCGGGTTGATCGCCGAGCCATGTCGACCGCCGGGCCTGGAAAGAGCGTACGAACTATGGCTCAAGTTGTTTTCGCGCGCCTCGGTTGTGCAGCTTCGCAATATCTATTCTGGGCGCGAGGAAGAGGGCGGTGACTTTGTGCGTTGGCGCCTTGCTACCGCCGACGATACTCCTGCGCCGACACTCGACGAGTACATCAACGCCTGGATGGAGCGTGATCGTCTGAGACTAGATCTGATTCAATGGATGAATGATGTCCCACTCCTGGTGGCTCCGGTTGGGGCCACCGCGGCCCTCAAACATGACACACTCAAGGTAACGGTTGGTGGGAAAACGTTCAGTACCTTCCGCGCTTTCAGTTACTCGCAAGCATTCAACGTTTTCGACCTGCCTGCGGTTTCTGTGCCTGCGGGTGTTTCAGCGGAGGGAT
>JAMQPI010000015.1 GCA_023717565.1 Pyrinomonadaceae bacterium
AATGGATGAAGCGGCAGAATGGGCAAAGGGAGAGAAGGCCAAGGGTAACGCGAACGGTTGGCTAGTTGAGGTCGTAGGCTTTGCGGATACTTCCGGCAAATCAGCGAAAAATCGCGCCCTGAGCGAGCGACGCGCGAAGGCCGTAATTCAATACCTGGTTGGCGTGCATAACTTGGATCTCCGGCGGCTGGTTCAGCCCTTTGGATATGGTGAGGGCAAGCCCGTCGCCGATAACAAGACTGCAGCCGGGCGCGCGAAGAATCGGCGAGTTGAGATCCGAATCTTGCAGAACAAGGGAATCGCACAGAAGGCTGAATAGGAAAGCATTGTTCTAACGGGAGAGATCTTCAGCGCAGGGGGGCGACATGTGTCGGTTAGCTGCCGTAGTTAGCGAATCGCTAATTGCGGCAGCGCCGTCTTACCTCATCGACTAAGTCGCCCCTTGGTGGACCAAGACGGTAGAATCGCCCTCCCCTGGCACGCTCGCCGGGCTGCCTTCCACGATCGGCATTCATTGGAAACTGCTTTTTGCAGAAATTACTTTCAAATTCCCATCTATCTCCGCCAGCTGCAGTCGAAATACCGGCACGCTGACTTCGAACACCCTGGTACCCTTCGGCAAGCCCAGACAATCATTGGCACAATTACGGGCTTTAGGTTGATAAAGGGGAGAAGGGAAGTCCCAGTTTTCCAAGATTGCAAGGTGTTCTTTGGAGTCAGCTGCTCCGACTCTAACCACATGCTTCCGCATTAGTTCGCCGACCCTTTCAAGCAAGTCGGTGTAACTCCGCAACCGCTCAACGCTGTCAATTTTCTCCGCGAGATAACCGTAATTGGCGTCGTTGCTGTTGTAAGCGGCGGTGTACGGATGATTTCTGATCAACTGAACGATATCCGGCGGAATCAGTTTGTCTTCGGAAACAGGTTCGTCGGAATCAGACGGATACTGGCTCATGAGGTACACGCTGCTCAAGTAACCGGTATTCAGTAGAGCCACATTATATCTGTGCAACTCACCGCGGCTTACCCTTGCTGCTGTATCTCGGTCCAGATTGAGGAACCAGTTTGTATTCTGGTCTTGAAGATAGCCATCCAGGAAATTCGTTACAAAGAATTTCTCGATGATCGGTTTGAAATTCTTTGCTCGCTCCAGATGTTGCGAGAATGAAAGAGCGTACCTCGTGACGTTCTCCAATTCGAGTGAGGCATTAATCGCCTCATTGGATTCCGGAGTTCGGGTTTTCTGTTTGATTAAACTGCAAGCAGGCCCAGAGAGCTTTCCCATCACGCTTCCGGACGATACGGTACGCCATTCAACCGGCGGATTTACCAATTCATGCCGGATTGCTTCTCCTGCTGAATCGAACAACGAGACGTGGTGTAGCCGGTAGCGCCTATCCGAGCAGTCAAACTCTATTACCTCTAGCTTGCTCTGGTACTTCACCGGATGTTCTCCGCCCAACGTTTCGGGCTGATCGAAAACCCACCGGAATCTCACGCGACCAATATCTTTGCCGACTAGCGTCACCTGAGAAGTGTTCATCTCAATGATGCTTTCGTCGAAGGTGTAAACGCGATACCACTCCGGTAGCTGTTGAGCGGCGAGACTAGTTGAAGCAAGAACAAATACGTAAGGCAGGAACATCGATTTCATTCTCGTCCTCCTAAATCCTACTCAATACGCCCGGCAATAACGATCGCGGCATCAGATCCACCTTGGTGTTCGGCCTCATCAAGGATTCGCCAGGATTGATCTGTACCGGGCTGCCTCTTCCTCCGACAAGGTTTTCAACAAAGGTCGGATCGTGTAATTGCCGTGCATCTTGCCGTCACGCATGAACAGCCAATCTGAAATCTCGGACTTCTTGACCGTCCATTTCTGACCCATCTTCACATTCGTCACCATTCCCGGGTCGTTACCGATTACTCCTTCGAATTTCCCATTGTGGTAGACGACATCCGTCAACCAAAAGTGTTCGGTTTCTTCTTTGTCTTGAATGGGTACTTTTACAGCGAAGTCCGTAGCGTTGCCCTTCGACATCTCAGCAATGAATGAATCGACTTCGCTCCGAGCGCGAGTGATTGCGGCGTCCATTTCCTTCTCATCGTATCCGCCTCTGACTAGCGTTTCAGGCGACTTGCTACATGAGCAAAACGCCAGGATCAAGAACACCAGCCAAAGAGTACGGTGCGTTTTCATGTTTCGTATCACCCGCACGCATCCATGTTGCTAAAGTTTTCCGTCTCATTGGTCCAGCCTATCCAACCCTCTCGACTCCTGACCTTCACCCACCATTCCACCTCTAGAGGTTTATCTAATTTGCCCCAACATTCGGCAGTATCCTCACATCTCGGAAAACTCTGCTCAAACGGACCGCTGAGAAACTCAAGTTCCTGCTCGCGCATTTTGCCTTTGAACCAAACCTTGTAGATTCCTTCTCCGAGCGGCGTATATACCCAGAGCACGTCTCCTGGTTTGTAACCTTCGTGAGATTTCGTAACCGTAAACGTACTAGGCCTGGTCCGCACCTCGCCGGTGAGACCCACAACTCTGGTTCCTGCTTTGAACGTTCCCACCCGCTGGGAACGCTTGTTTGGTTGCGAGTAGGCCACAGTGTTCTTCTCGGTCTTCCAGGTGCGGTAGGTGCAGCATTCAAACGGGCAAGCGCCTTTGTCGATGTAAAGTGCGGGAGGCTGGGCTTGCGCAAATGCTGACCGTTCAGCCAACAGCAGTGAACCGGCAATCAACACCAGCGTCGAGAGTTTTTTCGCAATTAGCACGACATGCACCTCCTAATCTGCCCCCGCAGAGTTTGCCGAATCAAGCGTCAGCTCCATAAAGATGTCTGCTGTTTCATACCCGGTGTCGGCCGGCAACTGGCGGTACTCAAACCCCAGTCGCTCGTACAAACGCAGTGCCGCCTCAAGCTTGGTCGACGACACCAGAACCACTCTTTCCGCACCTCGTTCGCGCGCCCACGCGATCACGGTCTCGGACAGCTGCAATCCAATGCCCCGCCCGCGGACGCTTTCGTCCACAGTGAGTTTGACCAATTCCACGGTCACCGGGTCTTTTACGATGGCCGCGCACGTCCCGACGACGACTCCGCCGATCAAGGCGATGAAGATCTCCCCGCCTGTGGCCAGGATTGACTCCCGTGGATGCTCAAGATGTTTGCGATCGCCGTCCTCAAGCAGCGAGTACTGCTCGAGCCACGCCCGGTTCAATCGCGCGAATGCCTCAGCGTACTTTTCAGCGTAGGCGACGATCTCCACAGACTCAGGTGTATGTTGCGCTTTCATGTTCGAGCACGACTGCGGACAGAGACCGAAACAAATGCGATCCACGACACACGAAACTGACGATTTGATTTCGTGGGGTTTCGGATTTCAGTCGTATATTTCACCGAGCTCGTAGCTGCGGGCTACTGGCGATCTTCTGAATACGAGCTTTTTGAATTGAGCGACCATAGTCGCGCCTGATGCAAAGAGAAAGCCCAACTGCAATCTATTGTCGTCCGCTGCAGTTAGTTCATAGATATACAGGTCACCCAGGCTCTTTGCGTATGACTGTTTCTCAACCATGAGATCGCTGTTGAAACGACTCAAGCCACGCAGATCGAAAACATAATGAAGATCCTGCTCGTAGTTCAGAAACTCGATGATTGCCGCCGCATGCTGGTGATTGATCAGGAATGGCTTACTACCGTCGGGCTTGTAGTTCAAGCCGTCGCCGACTCTCAGCGAAAGAAGCCTTGCATCATGTAGGCCATCTCGACCAAAGCCATTGCGGAAGAACTTAAACGCATCGCGACTAATCCGAGGCTCAAGCGTGTCCAACTCGCGGTGATACTTCTTTGCTGCAGATTCGAATGCTTGTTCGGCCTTACGGTGAGCAGACTCGGTCTGCTTAGTCCAATCGTTGGCTTTGGAAATCAGGTCAAAAGTGAAATAGCGCATTTCTAAGAGTGCGGACGATCTCATATGTGTCTTGCTGAGTTCACTTATTCAGATCCACGTCGACGATGGGAAGATCCCAGTGGGCCAGGAGGATTTCAAACCGCCGTTGCTCTTCTCGTTTGAATGTATCCTGATCGGGGAACAACTGCTTCGTGACCGTGGTCGCGTCAAATCCGTCCTCCGTCACACCTACATTCTTCCATGTAATCGTGACCCGATAATCCCACCGACCATCCTCCGTGCCGTGATAGCGCGGGCTGGCCGCAGTCACCGCCAGGATGCGTCCCAACTCCTTTTCCTTATTGAGCACGGGAAAGTGGTTCTTCTTGAAGAGTCTGATGAACTCGTCGGCGAATCCCCAACGCGCCTTGTAGTAGTACTCGACAACGAATGGCTTGTCCGCTACGGGTCTCTGGGAGGCCTGCGCGAAGGCCGTCGATCCGCAGCGGTCGGCGATTGTCATGGATAGTGCAGCGAACAGCAGAACTCCCGCGATTGCTCTGTAGATGATTCTCATACGCTATTCCTCTCCTGAAACTCGTTCCACCTTCTAACAAAGAGAACCCGAATATTTTGTCAAGACGCTCCGTCTTTCTGAGCCATCACCTCAACCCAAGCTCCAGCGTAGAATGCGCCGGGGGTTTCCGGGAACCTGAGCCACGCATCACTCATCTCGCGGATGTCTTCGTTGGTTGCCCAACCGCGATCCTTGAACGCGTCGCCCCAGCCGTCCGAGAGCAGCCCTGCAAAGGCTCCTGCGATTCCACGTAGAGCGTTCGGATCGGCCATTGACTCATAACACGCCGACATCTTGACGTTGCGAAACCCCGCATCGAGGAGAAAGGCGCCGACCTTCCGACCGCTCTCTGGATCGTGGCCATTCTCGCTGCGAAGCCGACAATAGCATGCGTTGTACTGCTTCAGGGCGGCATCCAGTGGATACAACAGGTCGCCGCCGTGGTCGAATTCCTTGATGCCGATCACACCGCCCGGTTTCAAAACTCGGTACGCTTCACGAAGTCCGCGCACTGGTTCGCGCAGGTTACCCACCACCGCAGAGATAAAGACCGCGTCGAATGAGGCGCTATCAAAGGGGAGCGCATAGATGTCGGCAGGCTCAAAACGGACGTTGGAGACGTTTCGCTTAGCGGCGTTCGCGCGAGCCAGAGCAACGTGAGAGTCCTCGATTTCGGTGCCGACAACTTGCCCTGGTGCGACGAGCTCGGCAAAGCCGATCGTGATGGTTCCGGGACCGCAGCCGCAGTCCAGGACACTCATTCCAGGTTTGAGTTGCGGAAGAAAAAACGCCGCGTGGCCTTGCGCGGTGCGAACTGCCATGATGGCGGTGGCGGCCGGGCCGTAGCCCATTGTGTATTGCTCGCGGGTCTGACTCACAGTATTCCTCCGAGCGTCCTAACCTGTTTCCTCGTTCCTAGCTTACAGCACCGTCTTTGAGGTCCACGATCACAATTTCTGAGGTCAGGGTCTTGTGGACCGGGCACTTGTGAGAAATCTCTTCCAAACGAGCCCGTTGCTCATCGCTCAAGTTACCTTCGAAAGTGACTGCTCGCTCGATGCGATGGACAAAGCCGTCCTCCGTTCGTTCACACTCCTCACAGTCTTTGACATGTATTCTTTTTTGGCGCAGGCGCACGGTAACCCGCTCGAGTGCCCAACCCTTTCGTCGCGCGTAAAGCATTGTGGTCATCGAAATACAACTGCCGAGCGCGCCCAGTAACAAGGTGTAGGGATCTGGACCGGCATCTTCACCACCGGCTTCGATGGGCTCGTCGGTAATGAGCGTGTGATCGCCAAAGTGCACTTCGTTTCGAAGATTTGCCAGAGAAGTTACAGTGACGTCGTTCATTGAGAAGTCTCTTTCTGCTGGGGTACTAACATGTATGATCGGCAAGGCAGTGCCATTTTACAAGCCGGCGCAATGCAAGGTCTCATCCTGACGGCTTGCAGCCCTGTCGCGTGTATCGCTACACTCCTTCCGCTTCAGAATAAAATTCATTTGGGACGACCGGTCAGACGGTTGTTAAGAAAGATTTCCGATGAAGATACATGAGTATCAAGGTAAAGAACTATTACGAAAGTATGGTGTCCCTGTACCAAGAGGTTTGGTGGCCCGTTCACCCGAAGAGGCTTACCACGCCGCCAAAGAACTTGGTACTGCGGTGGTTGTGGTAAAAGCGCAAATTCACGCAGGCGGTCGCGGCAAGGGTGGCGGTGTAAAGTTGGCCCGAAGTGCAGACGAAGCGCGTGACATTGCTCGCCAGATGTTGGGAATGAAACTGGTAACGCATCAGACAGGGCCCGAAGGCAGGGAAGTGCGCGTCCTTTTGATAGAGGAAGGTCTGCCTATCGACAGGGAGTTTTACCTGGGCATCGTGCTGGATCGGGCGTCAGGCCGGCAGGTGTTCATGGCCTCCGCAGCCGGTGGGATGGACATCGAGGAAGTGGCCGCCAAAACTCCGGAGCAGATCATAAAAGAGACGATCGATCCTGCCGTAGGCTTTCGTTCTTTTCAGGCGCGGAAACTCGCTTTCGGACTTGGCATTCCCGGGGCACTGGTCAACGAGTCGGTGAAGTTCATGCAGTCGCTTTACACGGCCTATGAGCAGATGGACGCATCACTCATGGAGATTAATCCGTTTCTCCTGACCAAAGACAATCGCCTCATAGCATTGGACGCAAAAGTTAACTTCGATGATAACGCCATGTTTCGCCACAAAGAGTTCCTTGACCTCCGTGATCTGAATGAGGAAGACCCGTCGGAGATCGAGGCCTCGAAGTTTGACTTGAACTACATCAAGCTCGACGGAAATATTGCCTGCATGGTAAACGGCGCGGGACTCGCCATGGCGACCATGGACATCATCAAACTTGCCGGCGGCGAACCGGCAAACTTCCTGGATGTCGGAGGTGGAGCCTCGCAGGAACGAGTCGAGGCGGCGTTTCGTATTCTGCTTGCCGACGAACATGTGAAGGCAGTTTTGATAAACATCTTCGGCGGGATCGTACGCTGTGACATGGTTGCGCGCGGAGTAGTTGAGTCGGCGAAGAAGTTGAATATCAAAGTGCCGGTGGTGGTGCGTCTCGAGGGCACCAACGTGGAGGAGGGGCAGCGCGTAATTCGCGAATCCGGTCTCAACTTCACCGTTGCGAAGGGAATGAAAGACGCGGCGGAGAAGGTTGTTGCGCTCGCGGTGTAGTGGAGAAGGGGAGAAGGGGAGACACGGAGAAGGGGAGAAGGGGAGACGGGGAGACACGGGAACACGGGGACGCGGGGACGGGGACATACATGATCTTTATTCTTGAACCAAGCACTCAGCACCTATCGCCGTGTCCCCGCGTCTCCGTGTCCGCGCGTCCCCGCGTCTCCGTGTCTGCCCGTCTCCCCGTCTCATAGGAGGGCTTCTTGGCAACACTTTCGTTCTGGGGAGGCGTCGGCACCGTTACTGGGTCGAAGTATTTGGTCGAAACGGATCGCGCGCGCGTTTTGGTTGACTGCGGGATGTTTCAGGGGTTGAAGGAACTGCGCGAACGCAACTGGCAGGACCCACCATTCGATCCAAGAGCACTCGATTCAGTTCTAATCACTCACGCTCACATCGATCACACCGGATATTTGCCACGGCTCGTCCGCCAGGGTTTCACTGGCCCTGTTTACTGTTCGCGGGGCACGGCGGATCTCTTGAAGATCCTGCTGCCCGATGCCGGGCGTTTGCAGGAAGAAGATGCGGACTACCGGAATCGGCATAAGCTCAGTCGCCATAAACCGGCGTTGCCCTTGTACACGGAGAAAGACGCATTCGCCGCCCTTGAGCTTATCCACCCTCTGCCAAATAACGGCGACGCGGTCGAGGTTGGCCCCGGTATTCGCGCTGGATTTCGCGTTGCGGGTCACATACTCGGCTCAAGTCTGGTGCTAGTGGAGATTGATGACGCTGGAGACGATCGCTCGGGCCGTCGCGTCCTGTTCTCGGGCGATCTGGGCCATTACGATCAACCGATTATTCAAGATCCTGTCGCTCCCCCTGCGTGTGATTACCTGCTCACCGAATCGACCTATGGCGATCGGCTGCATGACCCGGAAAACCCGAAAGCTGCGTTGACTCGGATTATCACGGATACCGCCAAGCGTGAAAGCGCCGTGCTAATTCCGGCGTTTGCCGTCGGCCGAACGCAGGAGTTGCTCTATCTAATCCGTGAGTTGGAGGATGAGAAAGCGATCCCGATTATTCCGGTGTATGTGGACTCTCCCATGGCCGCCGCGGCCACCACCGTCTACGGAAACCGGAAAGAAGAACATGACGAGGCCTATGCGAGTGTGTTGGCCAGAAAGCAGCACCCGTTGCGCACGCATTCGCTGGTTACCGTCTCATCCAGCGCAGAATCGAAACGCCTCAATAATGTGCACGGCGCGCGGGTGATCATCAGCGCCTCGGGGATGATGACCGGCGGGCGTGTTCTTCATCACGCCCTGCGATTGGTCCCTGATCTTGAAGCGACAGTCGTGTTCGTGGGTTACCAGGCCGCCGGCACAACTGGGAGAAGAATTCTCGATGGGGAGGACGACGTAAAAATACTGGGTCAGTGGGTTCCTGTGCGTTGCCGGCTGGCGCGCATCGGGGGTTTCTCAGCACATGCGGATTGGAAGGAGATTCTCCACTGGTTGGAAGGAATGCCGGCTGCGCCGCGACGTACATTCCTGACTCACGGCGAGCCAGCCGCAGCGAATGCCATGGCCAGTCATATCAAAGAGAGATTTGGTTGGACGGTTGAAGTGCCGGTTTACGGACAACGGTTTGCACTGGCATAGGGTCTGTTAGCGCCAGAGCGACCGGTCGGCTATACTGCGGTTTCAATCAAATAGAAAACTGGTATGGGAATGTTTGAGCTTTTCTAACTTAAGGTCTCCGGGAGCAGAACACATTGAGCGTTCTCGTAAACAAAGGCACCCGCCTCGTAGTGCAGGGAATTACCGGCAAGGAAGGTTCGTTTCACACCAAGCAGATGGTTGAGTATGGAACAACTGTCGTTGGTGGTGTCACGCCTGGCAAGGGCGGCACAACGCACGAGGGTATTCCGGTATTCAATACGGTCGTCGACGCGGTCAATCAAGCAGGCGCCAATGCCGCGGTGATTTACGTGCCCCCGGCATTCGCTGCCGACGCAATCATGGAAGCTGCGGACGCGGGTGTGCCGCTGGTGGTTTGCATTACCGAAGGAATTCCCACGCTCGATATGGTCAAGGTTAAGGAGTACTTGAGCGATAAGGCGACCCGGCTAATTGGGCCCAACTGTCCGGGGATTATCTCACCCGGCAAATGCAAGATTGGAATCATGCCGGGCCACATTCATCGCGAGGGCAGAGTTGGTGTTGTCTCTCGTTCGGGCACACTCACGTACGAAGCGGTGGGCCAACTGACGGCACTCAATCTTGGGCAATCGTCTGCGATCGGCATTGGCGGCGATCCGATTGTGGGTACTACGCATGTTGACGCCCTGGCTTTGTTTCAAGCGGACGACGAGACTGACGGCATTGTGATGATCGGCGAAATTGGAGGCACAGCGGAAGAGGAAGCTGCCGAGTTTGCCAAGAACAACGTGACGAAACCGATCGTTGCGTTTATCGCCGGTCAAACCGCGCCACCGGGACGCCGGATGGGCCACGCAGGTGCGATCATCGCCGGCGGCAAAGGAACCGCAGCGGAAAAAATGACGGCCCTGGAAGAAGCGGGTATCCGCGTTGTCAGGTCGCCGGCTGACATCGGAGCGGCTATGAAGGAAGCTCTTAATAGTTGAGCTTGGAACTTTCTGCTTTGATCTTTGACTCGTTTACGCCCGATAAGATTTTCTCCAGCAGGCTCCGAGCCAAGTTCAAAGTTCAAAGGTCGAGGTTCAAAGCAAACTTACTTGGAGGGAAGTCTTAGGACAATGGAGAATCTTACATTTGGCATTATCAAACCTGACGCGGTGAAGGCGGGAACCATCGGTAGCATTATTCAACGTATCACCGATGACGGCTTCAGAATTCGCGCCTTGAAGCTGATTCACATGACGTTAAAACAGGCGGAAGGCTTCTACGCCGTCCATCGTGAACGTCCCTTCTTTCCCGGGTTGACGGAATTCATGTCGAGTGGTCCCTGCGTGGTGATGGCGTTGGAGAAGACGGGAGCTGTGCCGGCCTGGCGTAACCTGATGGGAGCAACTGATCCGGCTAAGGCCGATGAAGGCACGTTGCGCAAAGCGTTTGGCGGCTCGCTGGGCGAGAATGCGGTTCACGGATCTGACTCCGATGAAAATGCTGCCATCGAGATTGCATACTTCTTCAGCCAGATTGAAATTGTCTAAAACGAGAGCAGGCTTGAATGAAGCGCTGTCCGACTTGCAATAGTACTTTTGACGACGAATATCTGAGCTATTGCACCACTGACGGTACGGTCCTGGTGCGGGACAAGCCCTCTGACAGCCTCGAATTGCAAGAGACCGCGATTTTCGGGGAGCCGCCTCCTACGGTCGTGATGCCACCTCCGCGACCCACCGAGTATGTGCCCCAGGTGCGGAATGCACCGACTCCTCCAGCGCCATACGGATGGGCCAATGAGTCTCCGCCGGCCTGGGTCGCGCCGCCACCGCCGGTTCCATTTCGGGGCATCACGCGTCCGGCGCAACAGGGCCTGGCAGTCGCCTCGTTAATCTTTGGGATCATCAGCATTACCTTCGGGTGGATCTGCGGCGGACCAATATTTGGCTTGCTCGCGGTGGTGCTGGGATCCGTAGCGCTGATGCAGATAAAGAAAAATCCGCAACAGTACACCGGCAAGCCGGTAGCGATTGCGGGTTTGATCACTGGCGGGATTTCGCTGCTGGTTAACCTTGCGGTAATGGCACTTTGGATCGTGATGATGATCATTGGCGCTGCGTCAGGTTAATAGATCTATGAAAAGTTGTCCTACTTGTAACCAGACGTTCACAGACCCAAACCTCAGTTTCTGTATTGATGACGGCACGCCGCTCGTCTCGATTGCAGAGACCGTGGTTTCGCCATCGTCGAGTGAAGGTGCAGGCACTCCGCCTAACACGGAGGCGTACAAACCGCGGGATTGGCAAGTTCCGGACTACCAACCACCTGGATTCCAGACTTCGGCAGCAGCTCCACCTCGGAAGAAAACGTGGCCCTGGGTTGTGGGGGTTCTGGCCGTACTCGGAATCGGGGTAATCGGAATCGGTGTTGCCGGAGCGATCCTGATCCCTAACATGCTGCGGAAAGCGCCTAACACGGACAACTCCAATCCAGGAGTGGAGCGCAGCGACGGGTCCAACTCCAATCTCAACTCGCAGGCGCCGAATTCAAACTCCAACAACCAGAACAGTGTCACGCCGAGCGACGAAGATTACGCAACTCCTCCGCCGACGGACAAGGATGAAGTGCTCGCGGTTCTTAGAGCCCTCGAGCAGGAGTGGACCGTAGCCAACATCAATGCCGA
>JAMQPI010000026.1 GCA_023717565.1 Pyrinomonadaceae bacterium
CTGATACGGCTAACATCGGGAAAAGCGTAGAAGGCGCCGGCAGGCGTTTCGCACGTTAGTCCCAGCTCATTCAAACCCGCTAAGAGCAGATCACGGCGTTGGCGATATGCGGCGCGATATTCGTCGTGAATGTTTGACTTAATATTGAAAGCAGCCAGGCCGGCCCACTGTGTTGGTGTGGAAACCCCGTTTGATGAATAGAGAACTGTCTTTCGCAAGCCGGTCATCCAGGGTTCGCCGGCGACGGTGTAACCTAGACGCCATCCGGTCATCGCATACGACTTTGAGAAAGTGAAGCAGGTGATGGTCCGCTCAAACATTCCTTCGATCGAAGCGATGGAAAAATGCTCTTCGTCGTAAACGAGATCCTCATAAGCTTCATCAGCAACCACGATCAGGTCGCGAGCTTTCGCGAAACGTGCCACAGCATTCGCCTCGTCCCGGGTGAAAACTACACCGGTTGGATTCTGCGGCGTGTTGTAGTAGATCGCCCTGGTTCGATCGCCGGCATAGCGTTTAAGCGTCTCCTCAAGGCCCTCCGAGCGGGCAACTCTGGTCGGCACCAGAACCGCCTTTCCCTGACAGTGAGAAATCAGATCTTTTATTGGAGTCCAGAAAGGTGAGAAGACCAGAACTTCGTCGCCGGGGTTAACCACTGACTGGAAGGCACTAAACAACCCCTGCATACCGCCGTTTAAAACGATAACGTCACTGTCGCGCGCCGGAATCTGATTTTTGTCCCGCAGTTTTTCCGCGATGACCGCGCGGAGTTCCGGAATTCCTGAAGACGGGGCATAACGAGTTTTGTTCTCCTCAAGAGCGTGCACCATGGCTGCTTTAACAATTTCAGGAGTGTTCATGTACGGCTCTCCTCCCTCAAATTGATAAACCGTCGCGCCGGATGCTCGCAGTTTCATTATGCGATTGCGAATATTTACGATGTCGGAAAAACCAATTTCATCGAGCCGCGTGGCGAGACGGAAGGCGGTAGGCGACGTGGTCACTGTTTGCAATGATCCTCCACTGGACGGCTGCTTTGTATGCGGGAATAACGCGTGATTATAGCTTGCTGACCAGACGTCGTCTAGCGAGGGTGCTGGTCAAACAATTTTGACTTTCCAGGCTGTGGAAAACAGATAAGAGCTTAGGCGTTACCTTTAAGACATAGTTTTAACTGAACACGGCTAAATATAAGTGTTGACACGCGAAATGCCGCCCTAGTAACATGCCTTCGTCCCGATCGGTGACCCGAACTCGCCGCAATCTTCTTTAACTTCCTGGAAGTCAGCGAATAGAGAAAACTTTCATGCTGCGACCCGATCGAGGTTCGAAACCGGCCAGCGGCCGTCCCTTAAGACACACTCGCGATCAGAAGAGAAATATGAAACTCATCCTTTCGATACTGGCAACGACGTTTGCCGTTTTGCTGCCGATTTCGGCCTCTGCCCAGCCCGCTACCGGGCGTCAACCTGCGACTCCCGCTCAAAGGCCTCCTGCTGCCAGTACTCCATCAGCGAAACCAACGGGTGTAATTGCGGACGGCAAAATTGCGATCATTGATACCGAGGCTTTTGCCGATCCCAAAACGGGGATTACCAAGCTCGTTCGCGCCTTCGAAGTTGTAAACAACGAATTCAAGAAGACCGGCGAGGACCTTCAGAAAATGCGAGCTCAGTATGAGCAGCTGGGCAAGGACATCAACGCGACCGCGAACTTGGAGGATCAAAAAGCACGGAACGCGAAGCTCGAGCAGGCAGAGGCACTCAAGAAAGATATCGAGCGGAGAACCCAGGATGCTCAGAGCGCTTACCAGAAAAGACTGCGGGAAGCGACCGAACCGATCTACAAGGATATTAGTCCCGCACTGCAGGCCTTTGCACGACAGCGCGGTGTGAACGTGATCTTCGATGTAAGTAAGCTGGCCGAAGTGATGTTCGTGGTCAATGAAACTGTGGATCTGACGCCGGCCTTCATCGCTGATTACAACCAACGCAACCCGATGACCGCCGCACCAGCCAAGCCTTAGATGTTTGCAATGCTCGTGAGTCTCGCTGCTGAGCACTAGACGTTCACAAAGTCGCGTTTTGAATTATGAGTTATACGGCCGTTGCCATACCTGAGAAACTCTTCTTCAAGATTGGTGAGGTTTGCGAACTCGCCGGTGTGCAAGCGCATGTCTTAAGATACTGGGAGTCGGAGTTTCCGATGCTCGCGCCACAGAAGAACCGCGCCGGGCAAAGAGTTTATCGGAAGCGTGATGTGGAGATGGCGCTGAGAATCAAGGAACTGCTCTATGAGGATCAGTACACGATCGCCGGTGCGAAGAAGAGACTCACCAATGACCTGCGTGGTGGCGGCAAGATCAAACCGATCACGGGCGAAGGCGGAGACGGATACGCTGC
>JAMQPI010000061.1 GCA_023717565.1 Pyrinomonadaceae bacterium
TGGCAAAGACTCGATCCACGAAATCACACGAAACCACACGAAATCTGAGATGGACAAACTTCAGACTTAACTGAGTTCAATGTTAGGGGAGCCTGCATGTTACTCACTGAAAAAGAAGCGCGCGAGCTTACTGATAAACTGCTTGGCTATGTGAAAGCTGACGATGCCGCGGTCAGTGTGGGCAGCGAAAACTATTCGCACCTGCGATTCGCGGCCAACTCGTTTACTAGCAGTGGGGCCCGCGAGAATACGACTGTTGGGGTGACGGTTTGGATCGACAAGAAGCGTGGGTCGTCATCCACCAATGAGATCGACGACGATTCACTTCGGGCCGCCGTTGCCGAGGCTGAGAACCTCGCGCGCATTTCACCCGTCGACCGCGAATACCTGCCGACCCTGGGATCGCAGACTTACAACCCAGTCACGGGCTACGCCGAGAGCACTGCCAATATTTCATTACAGGAGCGCGCGCGGGCAATCAACGACGTGATTGCGAGTTGTGAAAAGGCCGGGGTGGTCGGTGCCGGTTTTCATCAAGCTCGTGGCGCGGCAGCGGCAGTGGCGACTAAGAACGGAAACTTCAACTATTCGCGCTCGAGTCTGGTCAGCCTCTCAACCACGGCGCGCACTCCCGACGGCGGCAGCTCGGGCTACTTCTTGAGAAATCATTTCGATGTGGCGAAGCTTGATGTCAAACGCGTCGCGAGTGAGGCCATTCGCAAGGCGCTGGAGTCGCGCCAGCCTCGTACTTTGGAAGCGGGTGTGTACCCGGCGATCCTCGAGCCGCAAGCGGTTGCCGACCTGCTCTCCGGTTTTGCGTTTGGCTTTGACGCTCGCAACGCAGACGAAGGACGCAGTCCATTCTCTGCACCCGGTGGAAAGACTAAGGTAGGTCAGAAGATCTTTGATGAGCGGATCAACGTCTACAGCGATCCGTGGAATCCCGAGTTACCCGGTTCGGCCAGCGCCCAAAGTGGTATCCCTGCACAGAAGATTCATCTGGTACGCAATGGCGTCCTGGAGAACCTGGTCTACTCACGATTCTGGGCCAAACAGAAAGGCAAGGAGCCAACTCCAGGACCGGTGAACAACATCATGGAAAGTTCTCAGCGTCCATCCTCGTTGGAAGAAATGATTAAGGCCACTGATCGAGGAATCTTGCTCGGTCGCTTCTGGTATATCCGGGGAGTGGATCCGCGGACGGCACTGCAAACCGGATTGACACGCGACGGCATCTGGTACATCGAGAACGGTCGGGTGCAGTATCCGGTGAAGAACTTTCGCTTCAATCAGAGCTTGATGCAGCTACTGGCCCCAGGGAATGTCGAAATGATTGGGGCTCCGGAACGGGTAGGCAGCGCCGAGGGGCAAGGGGGAAGCTCGGCGTTGTTGCCGGCGCTCAAGGTCAAGGAGTTTCACTTCACGTCGCAGTCAGAAGCTGTGTAGCTCGAAAATGAGGTGCGTACGCTCGGCAGAGAGTGTGGGATTGGGAAATTGACGCTAACGAAAGTCAGTTTCACGCAAAGTCGCAAAGGGGGCAAAGACGCAAAGAAGAAGGCAGTAGACAGCAGAGTGAGTGACGTAAATCCATTTCGGCTCTTCTTTGCGTCTTTGCGTGAAACCACCTCTGTGAGAGTCGAGCTTCGAGTCTTCACACACTCAACCGCGCTTCGATACTGGCTTCGTTCCCTTCTTCCGAGATTTGGAAGGCGTTGGGGACGGGGAGGGTTTCGCTGGGGCGGCGACCGCGTCGGGCTGGATCGTTTCCTGGTAGATATACATTCCATCTTGCAATTTCAAAATCACTGCTGGCTTCACCGCGTTGCGTTGTGGATCCATACTGATGATTCCAGTTATCCCTGAAAAATTCCGGGTCTGAGCCAGCTCATCTCGCAGTTTTTTCCCTTCGGTAGTGCCTGCCCGTTGGATGGCTTCAATCAGAAATCTCATCGCATCGTAGGCCAGGGCCGCATGCGCATCTGGCGCGAGATTTCCGTAATGCTGCTTGTAGTTGTGCACAAAGGTTTGAATCGCCGGCGAAGGATCGTCGGCTGAATAGTGATTTGAGATGTACGAGCCGTTAATCGAGTCGCCGGCCAGTTGCCAGAGTTCGGGAGCGTCCCAACCGTCGCCACCGAGCAATGGTTGGGTGATTCCCATCAGACGTGCTTGTTTCGCGATAACTGCGATGTCGCCGTAGTACCCGGGCAAGTAAATGACATCAGGACCAGCGGCGCTAATCGAACTCAACTGACCTTTGAAATCTGAGTCGCCTTGCGTGTACGACTCCTTCTTGACGACCCGGCCGCCGTGCTTGGTGAAGCTGAGCTCAAAAAAGTCTGTCAGGTCGCGACTGTAGGGAGAATTGAAGTCGAGCATGATCGCTGCGGTCTTCGCCTGCAGGACGCTATCGTAGGCAAACTTCGCCATCACCTCTCCCTGAAACGGGTCGATGAAGCAAGCGCGGAAAATATAGTCGCCAATCTGGGTGACCGCCGGATTGGTCGATGACGGCGAAATCATGGGGACTTTGGCAGACTGCGCATTCGGCCCCGCGGCCAAACTGCTTCCCGACGCGCCGCCGGCGATGAGTGCGATAACTTTGTCCTGCCGGGTAAGCTTATTAACGACAGTTGCCGCTCGCTCCGGGCTGCCCTCATCGTCTTCGATGACGATATCGATCTGGCGGCCGTTAATTCCGCCCGCTTGATTGATCTCTTCAGCGGCCAGGAGCGCACCATTTCTCGCCGACTGTCCGAAATTGAACGTGGGTCCGGAGAGGTCGCCAAAATAGCCTATCTTAATCGTGCTCCGATCCGGGGGAGGCCCTGCTTGCTGTTGACGCGTGCAAGAAACAGCAAGGATGGGCAGAACCACGCCAGCCAGGATCAGAAGAACGATCTTGGATATGAGTCTTGGCTTTCTTCGTTTTTGATTTAACTGGTCTCGCGTGTACACAGGATAAAAAGGTAGCAGCGGAGATTTACTCCCCAAGGTAGGCTTCCTTAATGCGGGGATCCGCGGCAAGTTCTTTGGATGGCCCTTCCATGACAATTCTTCCGGTTTCCAGGACGTAGGCGCGATCGGAATGTCCCAGAGCCGCGTGGGCGTTTTGTTCCACCAGTAGAATGGTGGTTCCTTTCCCACGGATTTCCTCAATGGCTTCAAAAATTGTATGCACAACGAGGGGCGCCAGTCCGAGCGACGGTTCATCCAGGAGCAGTAGCCGAGGGTTTGACATGAGAGCGCGGCTCATCGCAAGCATTTGCTGTTCACCACCCGAGAGCGTCCCGGCCTTCTGCGACTCGCGCTCTTTGAGTCGCGGAAACATCTTAAAAGCGCGCTCCATGTCGGCGGCGACCTTACGCCTGTCCTTATTCAAATACGCTCCCATCTGCAGGTTCTCCCGCACTGAGAGGTTCGCAAAAACGCCCCGCCCTTCCGGAGACATAGAAATACCGCGCGCTACGAGCTTGTGTGTCGGTTTTCCGCCGATGTCCTCGCCTTCGTAAATAACCCGGCCTTGTCGCGGCTCAAGCAGACCGGTGATCGTTCTCAGCGTCGTGGTCTTGCCCGCGCCATTCGCTCCGATCAGCGTAACCACCTCGCCTTGCTCAACGTGCATGGATATGCCGCAGAGGGCTTCGATAGCGCCGTAGTTTACGGAGACGTTTTCTAAGGTAAGCATTCTAGATGGTTGCAATGTAAGTTTTGGTCTTTGGCCTTCGGTCTTTGGCCTTTGTGCTTTGTAAGTCTTTTACCGTCCGAGTTCCATTTGTAGCGCAAAGCGCCAACTTCGAAGGCCAAAGACCGAAGGCCAAAGGCCTAATCCCCAAGGTAAGCTTCGATGACCTTCGGATCATTCTTTATCTCTTCGGGCAGTCCGAGGGCGATTGATTTCCCATAGTCCACAACCTGGATTCTCTCGCACACGCCCATCACAACTTTCATGTTGTGTTCGACCAGCAGAATAGTCAGACCAAAACGATCGCGGATTTGCTTGATGAGTTTCATCAAGTCTTCCTGTTCGGAAGGATTCATGCCCGCCGCGGGTTCGTCCAGCAGCAACAGCTTGGGACGAGTCGCGAGTGCCCGCACAATCTCCAGGCGCCGCTGGCTCCCATAAGGCAAGCTGGTTCCCCCTTCGTCCTTGAACCGGTCAAGATCAAAAATTCCGAGCAAGTCCATGCAGTAATCTCGATGCTCGTCTTCGTCGCGCGTGAAACGCGGCGTGCGTAGGATCGCATCGATGAGCGTTTGATCGGTATGGATATGACATGCCGTCATGACATTGTCGAGGACGCTCATACTCGGGAACAGACGTATGTTTTGAAATGTCCGGGAGACACCACGCCCGGCGATTTCGTAAGGTCGCAAACCGTTCATTCGATGGTCTTCAAAAAAGATTTCACCGGAAGTTGGTTGGTAGACGCCGGTAAGCAAATTGAAAATCGTGGTTTTGCCAGCGCCGTTGGGGCCGATCAACCCGTAGATTTCTCCCTGGGCGACTTCCATGTCCAGTTCGTTGACCGCGCACAATCCTCCGAAACGAATGGTGGCTTTGTCGGTCCTCAACAAGGCCTGGTTACCGGAGTGCCCAGTCGCTTCTGTGCTCATCGCGGCTTCTCCTCTCCGAGCGAGGTTTCACGCTGACGTTCCTCAAGGGGGGCCTTGTCCACCGGTTCCTGCTCGCGGTTGTCTTGGGCGGTGATCGGTTTGGTCTCCGTGCCAGACTTAGCGCGGCGACGGGCGCGCCATCCCTTGAAGGCGTCGGTCTTGCCTAGCAAGCCCTGTGGGCGGGTAATCATCAGGATGATCAGGAGCAACGAGTAAATGACCATGCGATATTCGGCAAAACCGCGCAACGCTTCCGGCAAGACCGTCAGCAAGATCGCTCCCAATACGGAACCGACGATCGACCCAAGACCGCCCAGAATAATCATGATCAGAATTTCAAACGACTTGATGAACTCGAATGATTTGGGGTTAAGGTAACCGTCGAAGTGGGCCAGCAAGACACCGCCGGCGCCGGCCATTGCTGAGGAGATGACGAAGGCCATGACTTTGTAGCGGGTGGTATTCACGCCCATAGCCTCGGCGGCGAGTTCATCTTCGCGGATTGAAATCAGTGCGCGCCCAAATGCCGAATTCACAATGTTATAAACGATGACGATCGTGAGAATGGCAATCAGGAAGATCCAGAAGAAGCTCTTGACGATGGGAATGCCGGAATAGCCACGAGCGCCGCCAACAGCTTCGATATTATTTAGAAAGACAACGATGATTTGGCCGAAACCGAGCGTTACGATAGCGAGGTAGTC
>JAMQPI010000110.1 GCA_023717565.1 Pyrinomonadaceae bacterium
ACATCTCACGTCCAACGGCCGCTGAACAACCGAGCTACTACTTCATGAAGCGCTGCCCCAGTTGCAATCGTACCTACACCGACATATCACTAAATTTTTGTCTGGAAGACGGCACCCCGCTAGTTGTCGATGTTGTGCCCGCCTACGATCCTCATGCAACTGTCCGGGATCAGACGCCGCGCCACACTGCCGAGCCACCGGCCACCGAGATCTACCGCCCAAAGCCTGTGCTCAATCAGGCGCCGGAAATGCTGCCGCCGCGAACGGCGCCGCCCCAGTGGTCTCCGACGCCGCAGCCGCTGCCAAAGAAATCCAACGCTGTCTGGTGGGTAGTCGGCGGCATAGCCGTAGTCGGAATTCTCGGTGTTGGACTGATCGTAATGATCCTGGTTCTATCTCGCATGGGCGCGGACGACAACGCCAACACGCGGACTGTCAACAGCAACAGAACCACCAACACCAACCGGACTGCGAATGCTAATTCCAACACGAGCCCCGTTCCCGCTTCCTTCACCGACAACTTTTCCGAAGAAAAGTGGAAAACCGGAAACTTTCAATACGGGGACATCTGGTACAAAGACGACGAGTATCACATGCGTTCCAAAGACCAGACGTATCTCGTGATGTATGCCCCATTGACTGACTACTCCACGGAAAATGCGACGGTGCGCATAACTACGAGGAGCGTCGACGGCAACGGTCCCACTTCCGGTTATGGTCTGATCGTTCACGGTCAAAAAACGTCGAGCAATCAGCTGGAGGATTATGCGCTGCTAATCTTCACGGGTGTCGAGCCTCAGTATCAAGTAGTGATGCATAAAAACGGAAATCAGAAAACGCTGGTGCCCTGGACCAAATCGCCAGTGATTCGCTCAGGCACCAGCCCCAACCAGTTGGAGGTACGGACCAGAGGAGATCAACTGCAGTTCTATGTCAATGGTCGTTACCTCACCCGAATTACCGATACTGAGAACCTTCAACGCGGTCTCGCCGGACTGTATACCAGCGAGACTTCAGAAGTGGCCTTCGACGATCTCGAGATCAAGAGGTAGTTTGAAGCGTTATCTGAAAGCTGGGAGCCGGCGCGCGGCGCCCCTATTCGAAAGTAATGCAGGTCAATCTAAAAGTACTGGCTGGTCCTTACAAAGATCGCATCTTTGCCTTCAATCAGCACGACACCTTCCTGATCGGACGGACTAACGACGCCCACCTCTGCCTGCCCGATGATCGTTTCTTTTCAAGAAATCACTGTCTCCTGGAGATAGATCCTCCGCGTTGTTTTCTTCGTGATCTCGGATCTACCAATGGCACGTTTGTAAATGGACAAAGAGTTAGGGAAGCATTTCTGCAACATGGTGACCGGATCCAGGGGGGTGAGAGTGTCTTGCTTGTTGAGGTTAACGCGCAGGCGCCAGTGGACCCGGACGCCACATTAAGAGATGAAGAGGTGACTCGGCCGGCCATTGTCTTTGTCGAGTGTGTGAATTGCAGCAGACGTGAACAGGCTCAAGCCTCCTCCTCGGATGAGCATCTCACCTTCCTGTGCGATGAATGCCGCGAGGAGTTGAAGCGCACGCCGCAGCCGGTGCCTGGATACGACATGGTGAGAGTTCTCGGTCGAGGTGGCATGGGATGCGTGATGCTGGCGCGCGCTCAGAAGACCGGACGGGCAGTAGCGATTAAGACTCTGCTGCCTGAATGCGCTGTCAGTGATACGGCCATGCGTCGATTTCTGCGCGAGATCGACGTCGCGGCCGCGCTTAGGCATTCCAATATCGTTGAGTTCGTCGATCGAGGGGCCCATAACGGCGTCGTTTATCTGGTCACGGAGTTTGTAGAGGGCGCCGACGCCGCCAAACTTGCCGACACGCGGGGCGGTCAACTCCCCTGCGCCGAAACGGTCTCAATTGTCGCGCAGGCGCTCGATGCGCTTTCCTACGCTCACTCGCTGGGTTTCATTCATAGAGACATTAAGGACCAGAACATCCTGGTCAGCAGCACCGCGCCAAACTTCACCGCCAAGCTCACGGACTTTGGGCTGGCCAAAAGCTTCAAGCAGTCCGGAATGAGTGGCGTAACAATGGCGGGTGAAAGTGCCGGAACGATCGCCTACATGCCCCCGGAGCAGATTCGAAACTTCCGGGACGTCAGGCCGCAGTCAGATATTTACGCCGTCGGCATGACCGCTTATAGCCTGCTCACCGGCGAAATTGCGCTGAACCTGGCCCAGAAGTCGAGCATGGCCGAAACCATCAAAGCCATCTTTGAACAGCCCACCATCCCCCTCAGACAGCGAGCGCCGCATGTTCCGGCGGCCGTTTGTGAAATCATCGATCGGGCTCTCAACAAGGACCCAACCCAGCGGTGGCAATCCGCGGGTGCCATGCGCACCGCGCTGATGCACGCGTAGTTAGAGCGTTTCCTTCGCAGAAGTGCCGGAAAGCCAAAGAAAATAAGGCTTTACTTATTCCGCCAAGGGGCCGCATAATACTTCGCCCTCGCTACCTGGTCGGTGGCGAGAGTCTCGAGAAGGCGCAACTCCCTACCGCCGCGAGACGTTATCGACCCCCGTCCCAGGAGAGATAGCCATGAGATCGATTTGGAAAGGGCACATACGGTTCCTGCTGGTTGCAATTCCGGTCCGTATTTATAACGCCCTTGAGACCTCGGAAAAGATTCAGTTCAACCAGTTGCACCGCGATGACTACGGCCCGATCGGCTACGACAAACGCTGTAAGAAGTGTAGCCAGGTGGTCACCAATGATCAGATCACCAAGGGGTACCAGTACGAGACCGACCGTTATGCGATTGTCGAGCCTGAGGACATCGCCAAGGTAAAAATCAAGACCACCAAGGCCGTAGACATCATCGGCTTTGTCGATGCGAGCGAAATTCCCAGCACCTTCTTCGATTCTCCATATTACGCAGGACCCGACGGACCGGTCGCCGAAAAACCCTATGCGCTGCTGCGCGAGGTGATGAAGCAGACCGGTAAGATTGGCATCGGCAAAGTAGTGCTGCGGGACCGCGAAGATCTGGTGGCACTCTTCCCTCATGAGAAAGGTTTGGTAGTGCAGAAACTGCATTACCCCCATGAGCTTCGCAATATGGAGAACGTTCCGGATATCGATGGCGCACAAAAGCTCGACAAGAACGAACTCAAGCTGGCGACCACTCTGGTGGAACAAATGGTTACTTCGCTGGCGGAGATCGACACCGTCGACAACTATCACGAAGCGCTCAAGAAGTTGATCGAGTCCAAGATCAAGGGCAAGAAGACCGTCGAATTTGAGGTTGAAGAGGTACCCAGACTTGATATTATGAGCGCGCTTAAGAAAAGCTTGCAGCAGTCCGGCCGTAAACCCATGGTGAAGGCCGAGAGTACCACCAAGAAGAAACCGCAGATCACTTTAGTCAAGCCGATGGCCAAGCCAAAGGCAGCTAAAAAGCGAAAGGCATCTTAGGCTCTGTAGTTCTATTGATGAGCGAAAACAGCAATAAGGTTCTCTCGTTCCCCGCACCTGTCCCAGCCAAGGCAGACTATCAACGTGTCAAATCCAACTACTCAATCCGCGAGATCACTCAGCTCTTTGGCTTGAGCGAGCGCACTATTCGCCGCTGGACCGAACAAGGAATCATCCAAGCCACCCCCTCAGCTGAATCCAAAGAATACAGCTTCGACTTCCGCGCGCTCACGCAGTTCAGACGCGTCCGCGAGTTGAAGTCACAGGGCCAGAGTATTCGCCAGATTGAGGCTGAGCTTCAGGGACAACTGAATCTGTTCAGGCCGGACGTTGCCAGACTGGCACGTCTGCTGACGCCTTTCGAAGAGGCCTTGCTGTTGCACGAGCGGGGCGATCCGAAAGCGGCAGATTGTTATGTGGAAGCGATCAGCGAAGGCGACAATGTGGCCGAAGCTTACTGCAACCTGGCAATTATCAACCTGGAACAGGGAAACATAGCGAAGGCACTCGACAACTTCACGCTCTCGCTTAAGAGCGATCCCCGCCACGTCGAGGCGCACTACAATCTTGGGAATCTCTACTACGATGCCGGCGAGCTGCCTCTGGCGCGTCTCCACTACGAAGCCGCCACGCAGATCGAGCCGGGTTTCTCGCTCGTCTACTTCAATCTGGCTCTGGTCTATCACAAACTGAACGAAGGTGCGGCTGCCTCGGCGGCGCTGGAAAAATACATGCACCTCGAACCGGACGACGAAGAGATAGAAGCCTTGAAACAACTCCTCAGAGCGATGCAGGATCCTCGCCGCCCGAGTCAGTAACCAGATCAATTATGAAAGAGTAAGTACGGTGGGCGGTTGGGTGACGGCTCCATTTTCCATTTCTCATTTTTCATTGACGACCCACTTCTACTGAGCCAATACTGAGTTCAACCAAGCCCGCAGCTACTCAAGCCTGGGTCAAGTGCTGTTAGCCGCTCGTGCTGCAAATGGTTCCGCGTGGGCTTAACCTTAGTCGAACTGCAACTACCGCAGACTGGGGTTGAGTGGTGCTTGAGGTGGTTGAACTTAGGATCCATTGGCTACGGAGACTGTGTCAAAACTCAGATGTGAAGCCTGACGTGTGTCGTGCTAGCGTAGGCCTGGGCTTCACCCCGGGAGAGTCTGTCGGGTTATTCAAGTAATGGGGGCATCGGGTTTTTTTCTGTGGAGCACAGCAGCAATTTTCTCGGCAGCACTGATTCACTTCAGATTGGCCGTTGCTTTTAGGATGCTGAGCTTTTCGTCGATCTTTCCCGCGGTCAGGCTATCTGAAATTGTTTCGTGGCTCTGAACATCTTCAACAAGTTATGCGTCATACATACCAGCAGCCAT
>JAMQPI010000124.1 GCA_023717565.1 Pyrinomonadaceae bacterium
CGTTGCAAGCTTCTTGGCAACCTTTGGCGGTACCACAAGCAAACAGGTTGTTGCAAACGTGACACCAACTCCAAGCAGCACCCTCTCGCAATTAATATTGACGCCGGTGGGAACAATTTCCGTATTCGGCTACAAGACACCAGTTCCATTTCCCTTTGGCGTGGAGCGAACTGGATATCTGGTGAGTGACATGGATGTGGCGGTAAGCGCCGCCCGCGTGACAGGCGCAGATGTTTTGGTTACTCCTTTTGACGATCCGATCGGAAAAGACGCGATTCTCCAATGGCCAGGCGGCGTAAATACGCAGCTCTACTGGCACACAGCACCACCATCCTACAAGCCGCTCGAAAGGATTCCTGAGAATCGTGTTTATGTCTCATCGGACAGGGCGGATACGTTTATTCGGAGCTTCCTTTCCTTTTCGAAGGGCGAGATTGTCTCTGACGATGATCGTGCACCCGGCATTGAGATTGGCCGACCGCGAGACACCTATCGGAGGGTTCGTATCTCATCGAATTTCGGGAAGCTAACAGTCTTCGTGACGGATGGTCAGCTTCCGTATCCGTATGGACGGGAGCTCACCGGATATGAGGTGACAAACTTGGAGGAAACGCTCGCCAAAGCGAAAGCTGCCGGCGTAACAATTCTGGTTTCTCCATATCAAACGGATCAGCGGCAAGCCAGCTTCGTACAATTTCCCGGAGGCTACATCGCCGAAATCCACTCCGCGGTTAAGTAGCAGTGTCTGTTTAGAACAAGGACGTCAATTGAGAAACAGTAGACAGAGGAAACATGTTTCAGCGACTCCTTATAGTTTTGGCACTGGTTCTCTTTGTTGGTGTAACGGCCGCGCGGGCGCAGTCCGACGATGAGCCCGAACAGAAGGTTCCGGATCGGAGCTACAAGTTACTGAGGGAGGATGAGGACTGGAGCTTTTTACGCAACCCGAGTCTCAAGCGCGATCCCTGGGACAAAATTAAGTACATTCCACTGCGCAAAAACTCCGATGATTGGTACCTAACGATCGGCGGAGAAGCCCGTGAGGTCTGGGAGCAGATCGGAAACGATAATTGGGGACAGCAACCCTTCATGAACGGGTACCTCAACACGAGGCTCATGCTCTCGTTGGACCTTCACCTCGGCAAACACGTTCGCACGTTCTTTGAGTTCAAGAGTGGGTTGAACTCCTCTCGTCAGGGCGGTCCACGTCCGATAGACGAAAAGAAACTCGATCTTCAGGCGGCGTTTCTGGAATTGAGTACCGCCGGAACACGTGCCTGGATCAAGATTCGGGCGGGCCGGCAGGAGCTGGAATATGGCTCCGGTCGATTGGTCGACGTTCGTGAAGGCCCAAATGTTCGGCTCAGCTTTGATGGCGTCAAAGTGATGGCCAAATTCAACTCCTGGCGCATCGACGGATTCGCAATGCGCCCCGATGTGGACAAACATGGATTCTTCGACAATAGGCCCAACCACGAGATCGACTTTTGGGGAGTGTACGCGACGCATCCACTTTCCAGGACTATATCTCTGGATGCCTATTACCTCGGCTTGAATCGCAAGCATGCAACGTTTCAACGAGGCACAGCCCAGGAAGTACGCCACAGCGTAGGCGCAAGAGTTTCGCGGCCTATCGCCACCGAACAACCAGGGTGGGACTTTGACTACGAAGCGCTCTGGCAATTCGGTTCATTTGGTCCAGCAAACATCCGCGCCTGGACCATGGCGTCTGAGAATGGCTATCGGCTTACGTCCGTAGCGCTGAAACCTCGCTTCAGCGCGAGGGTAGATATTTCCAGCGGCGATCACCCGAAATCGAATCCGAACACACTAGGAACTTTCAATCCACTATTTCCGAAAGGGAACTACTTCGGCGTTCTAGCCACTACTGGCCCAGGCGCCGTCAATTTCATCGATGTCCATCCCAAGGTTGACCTGACACTTCCTCATAGCATTACTGCTTCCTTCGACTGGATCGTTCAATGGCGACAAAGCCTCGAGGACGGAGTTTACTCCGTGCCAGGCTCCCTGATTAGAGCCGCGGAAGGTAGTCGCGAAAGGTTTGTTGGACACAGGCCTGGGGTGGAAGTGCGATGGCAGGTCAACCCTCACCTTTGGTTTCAGGGCGATTACGGGATTTTTTATGCCGGTCGTTTTCTGAAGGACACCCGACCGGGACGCAATCTTAATTACTGGGCCCTGTGGGCCGGCTACAAATTCTAAGCATCGTCGGCGCGACCATTAATTTCAGCGGCGAAATTATTCGTTGACTAATAACTTGGGTCAGGCCTGCGATTTGCGATTTCAGGGGCTTAGGCTGTTAATTGCTCCCCACTTGGACTAAAATGCCGAGCATGATCCGGAGAGAGCAAATCGAAGAACTCCTGAAGTTGCCAGTCGGCGAGCGCCGTCGTGTCTTGCAGTTGCTTCAAGCCAGTCTCTCACAAGATACGACTGAGACTCCGTCGGCAAATGGAGGGCAGATCTCACCTGCTGCAAAGTGGTTGCTTTCGATGTCGGGACGCTATTCGGGTGGCCCAGGAAACACGGCAGCTCGCGCCGATGAAATTCTGCGTGCCGAGATTGGCAAGAAGCCGGGTTTGGCACACTAGTGATGGCCGTCCTGCTTGACTCTGGATTCCTGTTAGCCTCGCTCAATTCTTCCGAAGCTGAACATCAAGCAACAATCAAAGTCCTGGAGAGTATTCGCGAGCCGATCGTCTTGCCGGTGCCGGCAATCACCGAGGTTGCCTACCTGCTAGCGCGCGACATCGGAAACGATGCCGCCGCCGACTTCATTTCAAGCCTTGCAGATACTGAATTGATTCTCGAAGCTCCGCTGGCGGAAGACTACCTGAGGTCTGCCGAGATTCTTCGCCAATACTCTGATGCCAGTTTGGATTTTGTTGACGCTTTGATTGCTGCCACAGCGGAACGGTTGAATATCAAACAACTACTGACTCTTGACCGGCGGGACTTTCAATTGATTCGTCCCAGGCACTGTGACGGCTTTGAGCTTTTGCCCTAAGACCGCGAACATTTTTCTCCGCGTTTGCCGTCTGTCTTAAGACCCACCTAACGTTGCCGATAAGAACCACGTCCGCCGTTCACTCTCATCGATCCAGTTCTCGATCAAGCTCGCTGTGGCAACATCGTCGTTTCCGCTCGCTACCTCATGCGTCAGACGTAAGAACGATGTTAGTTGTCGATTATCGGAACACAGCTCGGCGAGCATATCCGTCGCGCTGAGGCTTGTATCATTATTATCGCGAAGGCGTTGATGCTGACTGATGTCGCTTATGGAACGAAGCGTGTTGCCGCCAATTTTGCGGGTCCGTTCGGCAATGTCGTCGCTCATCGCAAAGATTTGCGCCGCCTGTTCATCAAGGAGCAAATGGTAGTCGCGGAAGTGTGGGCCACTAATGTGCCAGTGGAAGCTTTTGGTTTTTAGGTACAAGGCAAAGACATCGGCGAGCAGGAGGTTCAACGACTCCGTTATCTGCGCTACTCCCTCTGGATTAAGATCGGTTGGCACTATGAGCTTGCTTTTCGTCTTTTCACTTAGTTGAGTTATGGTTTGCATTAACTGTCTTCCTCTTGTCCGGAAAATTCTCTTATTTCATTTCCTCAAGTTCACCTTCGGAGGTTACCACCCCCACCCACTCTTTCCTTCCTTGTGCTTGCCGCAATTTGCAGATTTTTGCTGACATGTTCAGACGTTTGTGAACCATCGTTAGAGAGCGCCTAAATCCCGTCAATAACCCAAACGGAGGCACAGACTACTTGGAATTTGATACGCCGGTCCCTCAACTCGCGTGGTCACTACCGACGTTCTGACGCCCGGAGGGTGAATCAAGCTAAAGACAGACAGATTCAGCAAAAACTGAAAAGAACCTCGCCGCAGATCTAACTACACTCCAGACTCGAAATGAGGAGTTGTCGACAAAGAGGAAGGCGGTTTAGCCGCGATGAGGGACGACCAGAAAACCGAAGTAGAGAGGAAGGTATTTATGTCTTTTGATAAACCGATCCATCGAATTGCAATTGTAGGTACGGGTGTAATTGGTGCGAGCTGGGCCGCTCAGTATCTGGCTCGCGGGTTCGATGTTATTGCCACAGACCCCGCGCCAAATGCGGAAGCGAGCTTGCGCCAGTACGTCGATGAAGCCTGGCCGGCGCTCACGGAGATAGGTCTATCGCCAGGCGCATCTCGCGACCGTCTGAGTTTCACGGCCAACATGCAGGAGGCTCTGTCGCAGGCTGACTTCGTCCAGGAAAACGGGCCCGAGCGTCCTGACTTCAAAATCAAGTTGTTTGCCGATATGGATGCTGCTACCCCCGCGGACTCGATTATCGCTTCGAGCTCTTCAGGAATTACGCCCAGCGTTATGCAGTCGCAATGTAAGCATCCCGAGCGGATTCTCATCGGCCATCCCTTTAATCCGCCGCACATCATTCCACTGGTTGAAGTCGTAGGTGGTACCAGGACATCACCGGAAGCGATTCAACAAGCGATTGCGTTTTATGCGTCGATCGGAAAGAAGCCAATTCTCTTGCACAAGGAGTTACCCGGTCACGTCGGAAACCGGCTGCAGGCTGCGCTCTACAAGGAGATCATGTATCTGATTCAGCAGGGTGTGCTCAGTGTGAGCGACGCCGACGACGCGGTGAGTTATGGCTCAGGGCTGCGTTGGGGAGTGATGGGACCCAGTTTGCAGTGGCACCTTGGTGGTGGTCCAGGAGGAATCAAGCATTTCATGGAACACCTCATGCCCGGACTCGAAGCAATTATCAAATCGCTCGGTACACCTGAAATCACGGACGAGCTGAAGCAGACGATCGTCGATGGTGTTTCGCAGATCGCCGATAACGCTTCGGTCGACCAGCTTGCGCAAAGGGAGAACGAAGAACTCCTCGGACTGCTTAAGCTGCGGGCCAAGAATGGCTCAGCAACGACGAAGACAGTCGCTGAGACGATCCAACATGGGTCCAATGGCAAACCAACCGAACGGGTTTTCTTCCTGGATGTGAGTGGCGGCCGTATCGAGTCTCTCAATCCGGATGGCTCCGATCGCCGGGTCGTGCTTGATGGACTCAAAAGGATTCCTGACGGAATTGAGGTTGATGTCGAAGCCGGGCATATCTACTGGACCAACATGGGGAATCCAACGGCGAACGATGGTTCGATTGAACGC
>JAMQPI010000165.1 GCA_023717565.1 Pyrinomonadaceae bacterium
ACAGAATTGCTGGAAGGATGGAGCCGTCAACTGGCGAGTTGAAGTCTGCTCGCCTGATTGAGGGTTCCACCGTAAAAGAGTTTGCCGAGAAGCTCGGGATCAAGCCCAAGGATGTGGTGACGCTGCTGTTGCAACGCGGAGTTTTCGCAACCATCAATCAGCCTTTGAACGATGATGTGGCCGCAGACCTTGGTAAGCGCTTTGGCTATGACGTTACCTTCGTGCCGTTTGAGGAGATGGTTGCCGAAGAAGAGTTTGAAGAACTAATCGCCACCGACGCAGATGATGTCGAACTGCCTCGAGCTCCGGTGGTCACGGTAATGGGCCACGTAGATCACGGCAAGACTTCCCTACTTGATGGCATTCGAGCCACTGACGTGGCTGGCGGCGAGGCTGGTGGTATTACTCAGCATATCGGCGCCTACAGCGTGCAAGTGCCGAGTCCGGATGCTCCCGGACAAACGCGCCGGGTGGTCTTTCTGGATACGCCGGGTCACGAGGCTTTCACCTTAATGCGCGCGCGGGGCGCCAAAGCCACCGACATCGTGGTGCTGGTAGTGGCGGCTGACGACGGCGTCATGCCTCAGACCATTGAAGCCATCGAACACTCGCGCGCGGCCAAAGTACCGATCGTCGTGGCGATCAACAAGATCGACAAACCGGACGCCAATCCTGATCGAGTAAAACAGGAACTGACTCAGCATGGTCTCTCGCCGGTTGAGTGGGGCGGAGACACCGAAATGGTGCTGGTATCTGCCAAGAAGCGCCAGAACCTGGACGGGCTGCTGGAAACCATCCTGCTCAGCTCCGATATTCTCAATCTGCGCGCTAGCCCGACACGTTTGGCCTCGGGCGTTGTGCTTGAAGCAAAACTGGATCGCGGGCGTGGTCCGGTGGCCACCGTGCTGCTGCAACAAGGAACACTGCGCAATCACGATCCCTTCATCGTCGGTCAGATCTCGGGCAAAGTCAGAGCGATGTTCAATGATCGCGGTGAGGCAATAACCGAAGCTGGTCCGGCGACTCCGATAGAGGTGCTCGGGCTGCAAGGTGTACCGCAGGCTGGGGACACTCTGCAGGTGGTGGCCGACATGAGTCGAGCGCAGACAATCTCGCAGCACCGGCAAATGGTCAGTCGCCAGGCCACGCTGCTGCAAACAACCAAACGTGGTATCGAGGCTTTGGGTGAGAGCGAAGTCAAAGAACTGTTGGTGCTAATCAAAGCTGACGTGCAAGGTTCAGTGGAAGTACTGAAGTCGACTTTGCAGAAACTCTCGACCGAACGGGTCAAGGTAAAAGTGATTCGTTCCGGCGTCGGTGCAATTACGGAATCGGACGTCTTGCTCGCCTCGGCCACGCAGGCCGGCTCGTCCTCGTCGGCAGTGGTAATCATTGGCTTCAACGTCAGGCCGGAATCTCGTGCGGGCGATCTGGCCAAGCAGGAGTCCGTCGACATTCGGCTGCATTCCATTATTTACAAGGTTGAGGAAGAGATTCGCGCCGCGATGATCGGTATGCTCGAAGCGATCGAGAAGGAAAAGATCATTGGCAAAGCCGATGTGCGCGAAGTGTTCCGCGTCCCTCGCGCCGGGGTAGTGGCCGGCTCGATGGTTGTCGATGGCAGTATCCGCCGCAATGCCAGGGCCCGATTGATCCGCGATGGTGTGGTCAGCTGGGAAGGCAACATACTCTCGCTGCGGCGTTTCAAGGATGATGTTTCGGAAGTGCGTGAGGGCTTTGAGTGCGGCATTGGTCTCGAAAACTTCAACGACCTTAAGGTTGGCGATCAAATTGAGGCTTATATCGTGGAGAAGGTAGCCGCCACCGAGCTTTAGAAAGGATGAAGTATGAAGGCGGAAGGATGAAGAAATGAAACCACTCAAGACTCAGGTTTCATCCTTCATCCTTCCGCCTTCATCCTTGCTTGATATGCGCCGCCCCGAAAGAGTTGCCGACATTTTGCGTGACGAGATCACGCAGATTGTCGGATATGAACTGGAAGATCCTCGGATCACAATGGTAACGGTGACAGACGTTCGTCTCTCAGAGAATCTCAAGGCCGCTCGCGTCTATGTCACAGTTGCCGGCGATGAAGAAGAACATAGGTTGGCGCTCGAGGCGCTGCGGAAAGCCGCTCCCTACGTTCGCAAGCAGGTTGGCCTCTCGCTCAATCTACCTCGCACTCCAGAAATTCACTTTGTAAGAGACCGGGTCGAAGAAGAAGGTGAGCGTGTGGACAAGCTGCTCGCCAAGATTGAACGAGATTGGGAAAGAGAAAGAAAGGATGAAGGATGAAGGCGGAAGGATGAAGATGAACGCTAGTTTCATCCTTCATCCTTCATCCTTCATCCTTGCTTACGATGCTCAGTCAAGTTGTTGAATTGATCGAGGCGAAAAGCCACTTTGCAATCACCTCTCATGTACGCCCCGACGGAGACAGTCTAGGTTCATCTTTGGGTCTCGCCTGGCTATTGCGGGCGTTGGATAAGGAAGTGGAAGTGATCATGCGAGATCCCGTTCCACTTGCCTACCAGCAACTGCCGGGAGCCGACGGCGTCCGGGTAACTCCGGCAGTCGACCGACCTTATCACGCGGTGTTCGTCATTGAGTGCTCTGATATTTCCCGTCCCGGGTTGATAGACCTGGAAAACCAGTTTGTCATCAACATCGATCACCATTCCACCACAGCACTTTTTGGAAAGATTAACTGGATCGACTCCACCGCTTCAGCCGTCGGCGAGATGATTTACAACCTCTGCAAGGCTACCGGCGTGCGAGTCACCAAAGAGATCGCTGAGTGCGTGTATACCGCACTTATCACCGACACCGGTTCATTCCATTATTCCAACACGACCGAGCGGACGTTCAAGGTCGCTTCCGAACTCGTGCGCTCCGGCGTGAGACCTGCAAAAACGGCTGAAGCTGTTTTTGCTAGTTACCCATGGGGTCGTATTCACTTGCTGGGAGCGGTGCTTTCCAGTGCCAGAAGGGATCCCACCGGACGGGTGGCCTGCATGCGCCAGACGCTTGAGATGCAGGACCTCGCCCAGGCTTCAGACGAAGCCACCGATGGGTTTGTTAACTATCCGCTGACGGTGGGCGAGGTCGAAGCCGTGGCCTTGCTCAAAGAGACCGAACCGGGAATCTACCGCACGAGTTTGCGATCCAAAGGCGAGGTGAATGTTGCGCGGGTAGCCGGTCTTTTTGGCGGCGGCGGACACCGAAACGCTGCCGGTTGCACACTCAAGGGTGACTGGGACGAACTCGAAGCGAGAATCATGGGTCTGCTATACGAAGCGGTCCAGCGAGCAAATGGATTGAAGGATACAACCGAGGACGCCCTGAAGGGTGAACCGGTCGCTTAAACCTAGTCGAGCGGCATAAATCACTGAAATCCGGTTAACTACTTGTCCGTCTACTCTCGGAAAAGCCTTTGCCGCGCCACTCTCACTTTGAATGAACTCAACAGAAAAGAAATATAAATGGCGCCGAGAAGACTATCAGGAAAACACCAAGGGGCTCCTGATGGTCCATACCGGCAACGGCAAAGGTAAGACAACTTGTGCGCTCGGACTCATGATGCGCGCGGCTGGACGGGGATTGAATTGCTGCATGATCCAGTTCATGAAGTCGCGCAACGATCGCTATGGGGAACACGAATCAGCTGAAAAGCTCGGCATCGAGGTCCATACCATGGGTGACGGCTTTACCTGGGACACCAAGAATCCGGAACAGGATCGGGCCACGGCTCGCGCTACGTGGAACCTCTGCGTTGAGAAGTTGCGTAGCGGAGACTACGACATGCTGGTGTTTGACGAACTGGTCTATGTGTTGAGCTACAACATGTTGCCGGTAGAGGAAGTTATTTCAGAGTTGAACTCAAGCCGCGCCGCCCAGCCCGCGTTGCACATTGTGGTCACGGGTCGCGATGCTCCGCCGGAACTGATTCAAGCTGCAGATCTCGTTACCGAGATGCGGGA
>JAMQPI010000178.1 GCA_023717565.1 Pyrinomonadaceae bacterium
TTTGGAGTGCGGCGGCAAGGCTTTGCGCGACGCCGCTTTGGATTCTTGAAAGTCTTTCGGGCTCATCAACCCAAAGCGGCGTCGCGCAAAGCCTTGCCGCCGCACTGCAAAATGGACGTGTCCTGTAAAAAGTGACAGTTACTGAGGCCCCCGACGAGCGATAGAATCCCTCGCCTGAGCTTATTCTGCAAGATCCCCCGACTTATTACATTCGTGCCTTTGGCGCTGAAACACTGAGATGAGGAGGCGTGATATGAAGAAAATGCATTTGGTTGCGGGCCTGGCGCTGCTCGGACTGGCGCTATCTGCATGTCAGCAGGAAGCGGGCACGCCGTCTACCACCAATACGAGCGCGACTTCCACGACCGCGGCCACCGGTAAGGAGGACCCAGCCGTGGTTGAGGAGGTTAAGGCGGTGCTCCAAAAACATGACAAGGCGCTCAACGACAAAAACGTCGATGCCGTGCTGGCAACCTTCTCAAACGATCCGAGGACAGTAGTGCTCGGCACCGGTGAGGGAGAGCGGTTTGTCGGGGAGCAGACAATCAGAGAAGCCTACACCGAAATATTTAGAGACTACGATCCCGGTACCTTGATTACCAACTGCGACTGGAAGACCGGAGGAGTTGATTCGGCCGGCACGACTGCGTGGGTCGCTGCAACCTGCCAGGCGCAGGACTCTCTGAAGAGCAAGAAGCGAGAGTATGTGCTCAATGTTTCGGGGGCGCTCCGGAAGGAAGGGGACGGTTGGCGGTTTGTGATGCTTCATATGTCCAATGCAACCAACGCAACACCACCAACCGAGGCCAACGCGAAGAGTGCTGCCGCAAAGTAGATTGGCGAGCGTGAATCGTAAATCGTGAATCGTAAATCGTGAATAGTTAAGAACCCGGATTGATCAAGTTCTCGCGAATGCTTTTTCGATTTTCGCTTTCACGATTCACGATTAACGATTCACGACCTACCAGATTGGAGAACACCCATGAGTGAAGAAAAGACACATGAACAGGGAGCTGCGGAACCCAGTGAGCAGGAGTTGAAGAGTCGCAGAGATTTTCTGAAGAGTTTGGGGCGATGGTCATCAATTATCATCGGCGCAGCGGCAATGGGAGGGCTGATGCCACCCGAAGATGCTGCCGGGTGGGTTAACGGCAAGGCGGCGTGGGTTAACGGTCGCGGCGGGGGCGG
This sequence comes from Pyrinomonadaceae bacterium, assembly GCA_023717565.1. Classification (GTDB taxonomy): domain Bacteria; phylum Acidobacteriota; class Blastocatellia; order Pyrinomonadales; family Pyrinomonadaceae; genus PSRF01. The sequence goes on from JAMQPI010000178.1 coordinate 1,189, forward strand.
TGGTGGCGCCGCGTGGGTGAACCGCTCTACCGGTTCGGCGGGTTGGGTGAACCGGGGAGGCGGATGGATCAACGGTGGGGGCGCCGGTTGGGTGAATCGCAGAAGCAGCTGGGTTAATCGTCACTGAACCAAATTCTGGCGCCGCAATGAAAACAGGAACACGATCCACGAAATCACACGAAACCACACGAAGCAAGGCAACCGTTTCGTGTGGTTTCGTGTGATTTCGTGGATCGTGTTTTCTCTTTTTCCCAGCCTTGGTCCGACAACAACTGCGGAAGTCATGGACGCTCTTATCTACAACATTCCCGCTCGCCTGGTTGGAGCGTACCAAGGTCGCCGCGTGATCGTGCGTTCTCACGACCCCGCCGAACTAGCAGACTCTATTTCACAACTAAAACCGGATGACGTCCTTTACGGCCAACTGCTTTCCCTTGACGTGGATGTTACGCCATTAACAAACTGGGAACAGTCCTTCCCCCTTGATCTGGTCATGAGGGACCCGGCTGAGTTTCCACTCCTTTACCGCTTCTCACATTTGCTCGACAAGCACAGGATCAGAGTCTCGATTCCGGTTACAGCCGGATTCGCAAAAGCTGTCTGGCTGACGCTCGCGCTCCACTTCCCGGTGAAGTTGGAAGTTGGCCAGCCTGATCAGGAGCTGGTCGAAGAGTTGCATAAGGTCCTGGAGCTTTACCTTCATCGTTCCACTGTCTCCGAACCTGTTGAATACTTTCACAGCACCTTCCTCTCGTACTTCCATCAGGAACCGTCGAGCCTCTGGTTCATTCAGGAGGAAGACCCGGAGCAGATTAGGTTCGTCTCCGATAATGGCGAAGAGAGCGTATCGAAACGACTGAAGGGATTGCCCTTCCCAAACCTGAATGATCTTCGGGCAGAAGCACAGCAACTGGGCGGCGAAAAGAGCGAGTGTGATGATTGCGAGTTCTTCGATCGCTGTGGCGGTTACTTCAAGTGGCCAAACAAAGACTTTAGTTGTGAGGGTGTAAAGACTCTGTTCGGCACCATGAGAACTGCGGCCGCGGAGTTGCGAGCGGATCTCAATCGCGTTCCGATAGCACTGGGAGCACCACAGCGATGATGAAAAATCACCTCTCGATAATTTTCCTCCCCACCAACAAGTGCAATGTAAATTGTGAATACTGCTTTGAGGACAAGACAGACGACCGGATGACGCTCAACCAACTGACGCACGTCACCAATAAGATTTTTGATTTTCTTGATGAAAGCGACATCAGTGCATTGACGCTTCACTGGCAGGGAGGCGAGATCATGACGATGCCTCCGAGTTGGTTTGAAGAGGCCCATGAAGCGATCGATGCCCTTGCCAAGGCCCGGAACAAAAAGGTCGATCATGGCCTGCAAACGAACATGATCGCCTACTCGCCGCGCTGGAATAAGGTAATTGCTAACATGTTCGGCAACAGTGTCGGCACCTCAATGGACTATCCAAATCTCTACCGCAAGATGTTTACTGCCGGCCCCGATGAATACACCAGAATTTGGAAGCGAAATGTTCGGACTGCGCGAGATGCCGGAATCAAGGTCGGTGTGATCGCTGTCCCCAACCAGGCGACCCTCGCTGTTGGCGCCGAGGCCTTCTACTCTTTCTTTGTTGATGAGTTAGGCATTACTGATTTTCAGGTCAATACTCCTTTTCCAGGCGGCGAGCAAAACGGCGTGAAAAAGGATCTGGCGCTCGAGAACGAAGAGTTGAGCCGGTTCTTCGTCGACCTGGCGGATATCTGGGCGGACCGCGGACGCGACGCAGGCGTCAAGCTTGGCCCAATCGATCAGCTGGTCGAATACTTTTCCGGCGAGCCGAGTTGCTTGCCCTGCATCTGGCAGACGAATTGTGCGGACGAGTTCATTTCGATCGACGCGCGTGGCCACGTCGCACAGTGTGACTGCTGGGTTACCAGCTACCCCGAGTACTTCTTCGGAAACATCTTCGACCCCGGATCACTTGCTGATTTGCTCAAGAACAGTCCGGCTCGCAAGCAATTCCTCGAGCGACCGGCGAAGATTCTTGATCAAGGATGCATCGAGTGTGACTACCTGTCGCTTTGCCACGGCGGCTGTCCCGTCAGGACTTACACCTTCCGCAATACTCTGTTTGAGAAAGACCCGTACTGCCAACTTTACAAGAACCTGTTTCGACATACCGAAGAATTGGCGGCTATACTTGCCGGCGATCAATTTCTGCCTGCCGGTTCTCTACGTGCTCAACGCGGAAAGTCGTGTAGCAGCCACACGGCGATCGACAATGATTTGTCCTGGCAGGTCGGGCCGCTCGTGCAGATCGACCGTCGCCGCAGTCTGTAACCTACAGACGTTAGTTTTGACAGTTCACAGGAGAATGCTTTCCGTCTAGAATATCAACATTATTCACACCGCAGCCGAATCGCGATCGCGACGGCAAATTAGTTAGGAGAAACAAAATGTCAACAAGTCGCAAGATCCGATTTGCACATCTGCTGCTTTTTACAATTGCCGCGCTGACCTTTGGTTGTAATCAACCGACGGAAGAGACTGCTACTTCCAATAGTGCGGCATCCGATAAATTAGACCGCACAGTCCTACCGATCCCTGAACCAAAGAGGCAAACCTACAAGGAGTTGGATGCCCGAAATGCAAAAGCACCGGCACGATGGGAAGTGAAAGCCCCCGAGGGAGCCCCGAACGTAGTCGTCGTATTAGTCGACGATATAGGTTTTGGGGCCTCTGCCGCTTTTGGCGGACCAATCAATATGCCCAATCTGGATAAGGTCGCCGCCACAGGACTCAAGTACAACCGCTTTCACACTACTGCATTGTGCTCACCGACACGCGTTGCGTTGCTCACCGGTTACAACCATCACAGCAACAATGCGGGATCGATCATGGAAACCTCGACGGCATTTCCGGGCAATACCGGCGTCAGGCCCCAGTCGATAACTCCGATGGCTGAAGTTCTCAGGCAGAATGGATTCAGCACGGCGGCCTTTGGCAAGTATCACGAAACGCCGCCTTGGGAGATCTCGGCGGCCGGGCCATACGACCGTTGGCCGACACATTCCGGGTTTGAAAAATTCTACGGCTTTATCGGCGGCGAGACGAACCAGTATGCACCGCTGGTCTACGACGGGACCGCTCAGGTCGAGCTTCCGGAAGATCCGAAATATCATTTCACGACCGATATGACCAACCAGGCAATGTCGTGGATGAAATTCCAGAAAGCGTTGAGCCCGGACAAGCCGTTCTATATCTATTTCGCACCCGGTGCGACTCATGCACCGCATCATGTTCCAGCCGAGTGGCGTGACAAGTACAAGGGCAAGTTCGATCAGGGCTGGGACAAGGTTAGAGAAGAAACCCTGGCTCGCCAGATCAAACTCGGTGTAGTACCGGCTGGAACAAAGCTCGCTCCGAAACACAAAGACATCAAAGATTGGACGGCGCTGTCGGCGGACGAGAAAAAGCTGTTCACCCGGCAGATGGAGACATATGCAGGCTTTGCCGAACATACCGACAACGAGATCGGCAGACTTTACAGTGCCATTGAAGAAGTTGGGCAAGCGGACAATACATTGTTTGTCTACATCGTCGGCGACAACGGCGCCAGCGCCGAAGGTCAAATGAACGGGACGTTCAATGAGATGTCGTTTTTCAATGCTGCGCCGGAAACTGTAGCGGGTATGTTGGAGCATTATGACGAGTGGGGCGGCCCAAGCACGTATCCGCATTATCCTGCGGGATGGGCAGTTGCCATGGATACTCCGTTCACTTATACCAAGCAGGTGGCCTCTGACTTTGGCGGCACGCGTAACGGAATGGTGATCCATTGGCCAAAAGGAATTAAGGCAAAGGGCGAGGTTCGGTCGCAGTTTGGTCATGTGGTCGATATCGCTCCAACAGTTTACGAGGTCGCCAAGATCCCGGCCCCAAAAAAGGTGAACGGAATAGATCAGGATCCACTTGAAGGCAAGAGCCTGGTTTATTCGTTTGATAATGCCGGTGCGAAGGAGACACATACCGTTCAGTATTTCGAGATGTTCGGAAACCGCGCTATCTACGCCGACGGTTGGTATGCGCGTACTATCCACAGGCCGGCGTGGAGAGGAAAGGCCGACCAGTCGCTTTTGGAGGATCCGTGGGATCTTTACAATTCTAACGATGACTTCAGCCTGTCGAACAACGTCGCCACCACTAACGCGGACAAGCTGAAGGAACTCCAGGCACTGTTCATGACTGAGGCTGAGAAATATCACGTGCTGCCGATCGACGACCGGCTGCTGGAAAGGACCAACGCCGAACTTGTCGGCAGGCCGACGGTAATGGAAGGACGCAACACCGTCACGTACGGGCCGGGCATGAAAGGCATGGGCGTCGATATCTTCATCGCCACCCCGGGCAAGTCTTATACGATGACGGCCAATGTCGATGTTAAGGCAGGAGATAACGGTGTGATCGTCGCTCAAGGTGGTAGGTTTGGAGGATTCTCGTTCTATCTAAAGGGCGGTAAACCGGCATTTACTTACAACTATCTAGGTCTCGAGAAGTGGGACGTAATCTCGTCACAAGCCCTGAGCCCGGGTAATCACATTGTCGTTTACGAGTTCAAATCCGATGGCGGACTGGGAAAAGGCGGAGTCGGAACGATCACTGTCGACGGAAACAAGGTCGGCGAGGGGCGCATCGCCAAGACTCAGCCGGGCATTTTCTCAGTTGATGACCTTGCTGACGTCGGCACCGATGACGGAACCCAAGTGACGGACTACGGCGGGTCTCGTAAGTTTACGGGCACGCTCAATAGGGTAACTATCGTAACCAAATAGATCCGTCCCTGGCTCAACACGAACGGCTGTAACTCTTGAGAGTTACAGCCGTTTTCATTCCGCGAAACAATTGTGAGTTGGCAGGTTTGGATGCCCACAGGCTTGCTGCCTTGTAGTCAACAACCTTACTTAGGTTTCTGCTTAGCTCTCTTCTTTTTCTTTGCGAAGAACGGACGCTTGAAGACACACTGAGTGGTACTGGAGCTGGTTGAGCTTAGGATCCAATGGCTAAGTTAGATGTTCCGCTTAGCCTGTCAAAAGTGACAGTTACCTGCTAGTTTTCTCGCCGCTAAACTCAAACTATAGCTTGACCTGTCTAATAAGAGGAGAAACCAAAGTGAAACTCATTAAAGTCTTGATTCTTTGTGTAGCAGCGCTGGCTGCGGTTCCCGCCTTCGCGCAGGACACCAACATGCAAATCTTGCTCGACAAGGTGAAGGCAGACAAGAAGCTGGTGGTAGCCGCAAACATGGATCTCAACGAAGCCGAGGGAAAAGCGTTCTGGCCGATCTACGATGCGTACCAGAAAGATCTTCAGGCCATCAACGACCGCCTCGGCAAAACTATTCTCGCCTACGCAGACGCCTACAACAAAAATGCACTGACCGACGCGCAGGCAAAGCAGTTGACCAACGAAGCGCTGACCATTGACCAGGATGAAGTCACCATGCGCAAGAGCTACGCGGCCAGGCTCGAGCGCGGGTTACCGGGGAAGAAGGTAGCGCGTTACCTCCAGATCGAAAACAAGATCCGAGCCGCGATTCGGATGGACCTGGCGGCCGGTATTCCGCTGGTTCAGTGATGAGCAGCTACGAGTGAGCAAGGAATTAGGCAGCTACGGACGAAACGCCCCGCACTCCGTAAACATTAACCTCCAACTATAGGGAGCGAAGACATCCATGATTCTCAAATACAAACCAATGTCGGCAAGACGAAGCCGCTCCAAGTTCGTCTTATTCGCGGCAGCGTGTGTGATGAGTGCGTTGGCCGCCTATCTGATGGCGGTTCCAGGTCCAACCCGGGCGGCGAATAGCGCACCTCAGCCCAAGAAACCAAACATCCTCGTACTGTTCGGGGACGACATCGGCATGTGGAACGTCAGCGCGTACAACCGCGGGATGATGGGCTACCGCACGCCCAACATAGATCGCATCGCGAAGGAAGGCGCGATCTTCACTGACGTCTACGCGCAGCAGAGTTGCACGGCCGGGCGTGCGGCGTTCATCACCGGCCAGTCGCCGATCCGCACCGGCCTGCTGAAGGTCGGTCTCCCGGGCGCTCCCGAAGGGCTCCACGCCGAGGACCCGACGATCGCCAACTTGCTGAAGGCGCAAGGCTATGCGACCGGCCAGTTCGGCAAGAACCATCTGGGCGATCGCAACGAATTCATCCCGACGGTACACGGCTTCGACGAGTTCTTCGGCAACTTCTACCACCTGAACGCCGAAGAGGAGCCTGAGCAACCCGACTATCCAAAAGATCCGAAATTTAAGGAGCGCTTTGGCCCGCGCGGCGTATTCCATTGCTTCGCGACGGACACTGACAGCACACTCCCCGACGACGGTCGTTTCGGGAAGTGGGGCAAGCAGCGCTGCGACGACACCGGCCCGCTGACCAAGAAGCGGATGGAAACCGTCGACGAGGAAGTGCTCGCCGAGACCACGAAGTTTATTGACAAGAAGCAGCAGGAAGGCAAGCCATGGTTCGTCTGGTTCAACACGACCCGTATGCACATCCACACCCACCTCAAGCCGGAGTCGAAGGGCAAGACGGGGTTGGGAACGGCCCCGGACGGAATGGTCGAGCATGATGGGCACATCGGGCAACTGCTGAAGAAACTGGACGACATGGGCATCGTTGACAACACGATCGTGATCTGGACGACGGACAACGGTGCCGAGGTATTCAGCTGGCCCGACGGCGGCACCACGCCGTTTCGTGGCGAGAAGAACTCGAACTGGGAGGGCGGCTATCGCGTGCCGCTGGTCGTCCGCTGGCCCGGCGTGATCAAGCCCGGAACCGAGATCAACGAGATTATTTCTCACGAGGACTGGCTGCCAACACTGCTGGCCGCGGCTGGCCAACCCAACGTTAAGGAGTCGGCCCTGACCGGGTTGAAGGCAGGCGCATCGACCTACAAGGTCCACTTCGACGGGTACAACCTGCTGCCGTACTTCAAGGGTGAGACGACGGTTTGGCCGCGCCACGAGTTCATGTACTGGACCGACGACGGCGACCCGGCCGGTTTGCGTTTCAACCAATGGAAAATGGTCTTTCTCGACCAGCGCGCGGTAGGTTTCAACGTCTGGCAAGACCCGCTGGTTGTGCTACGGTTCCCCAAGCTGTTCAACCTCCGCTCGGATCCGTTTGAGCGTGGCGAGCAGACCGCCGGCTACGTTGACTTTCGTGTCAATCACGCTTTCCTGGTAGGTCCGGCCATCGGATACGCCGCCGTGTGGATCCAGAGCTTCAAGGATTACCCGCCGCGTTCGAAGCCTGGGAGTTTCAACCTCAGTCAGGTGATGGACAAGCTGTCCAAGCCATCGCAGTAGGCCGAACGGGCGTTTCGAGACTCGTGAAGGCAGAAGCAGCAAAGTGACGGAGGCATAAACGCTACAAAGCCATCGGGCCGCATCCGCCGTAATGGCGCGTGCGGCCCGCTTCGGACGCGGGGTTGTGTACCCGCGTCAACAAACACATGAACGGCAACACAAAACTTACTCCGAGGTCATCGCTCCTACCGCCGAGTCTGGTTTTTCTCTCAGGCGCTGCGGCACTGGTTTACCAGACTCTGTGGGTGAAGCAGTTGGCGCTGATCGTGGGCGTGGATGTGTATGCTGTTACGACCGCAGTCAGCGCCTTCTTCGCCGGCCTCGCGATCGGCGGCGGCTTGTTCGGTCACCGTGCCGACCGTTCGACGCGGCCGCTCCGGCTCTTCGCGGAGTTGGAAGCGGGCACGGGTCTGCTCAGTTTCGCCATCACGATTGTGCTGGCGCACACGGCTCCCTATTTTGTCTCCATTGAGTCTTCGTCTCGCCCAGTTGCGTGGGTTCTGCTCTTCGTCATGATCGGTCTGCCGGCCATGTTGATGGGCGGCACGCTTCCTGCTCTAGTGCGCGCAGTTGCACCGGTCGAGAAAGCCATCGGCCGGGTCTCAGGAAATCTCTATGCAGCGAACACCGCCGGGGCCATCGCCGGCGCTCTCGTTGTGACTTTCCTGCTCGTTTCTGTTCTGGGCGTCCGCGGCTCTGCCGGCGCTGCCGCCACTCTGAATTTTGTGGCCGCCGCTCTGGCGCTGTTGGCTGACCATCGGATGAAGGCACGTGTGCCCGTGAAAGTGTCCGGCGCCCGTTTTCCACAAGGTGTGTCGCTGGCGCTTGGTCTATACGCGTTGGCCGGCGGCGTCGCATTGGGCTACGAGGTCGTCTGGACGCAGGCGATCGTTCAATTTCTAAGCACGCGGGCGTTCGCTTTCACGGTGGTGTTGGCGACTTACTTGATCGGTCTTTTCCTGGGTAGTTTGCTTTGGGCGCGTTTCGCCGATCGTGTACGGAGGCCATGGATGGTCTTTGGTTGCCTCATCGCCGCTGCCGGTGCGAGCGCTCTGATGTTGTTGGCGAGCCTTGGGCCATGGCTGCCAACCACACAAAGATGGCTCGGTGGCATTGTTCTGAATACCACCGGGAGCGAGCTTGCCGGGATGTGCGCCCGCTTCGCGCTGGCTGCCGCAATTGTGGTACTTCCGCCCACTATTCTCCTGGGCGCGGCCTTCCCAGTTGCAGTTCGACTCGCGGGGGGCGCTGAGCGAATCGGCCGCGATTTGGGTGCGCTCCTGGCGCTCAACACAGCCGGGGGCGTCGCCGGAACTCTGCTGACCGGCTTCGTGCTGGTACCGAAGTTCGGCCTGGTTCACACACTCGGTATCCTGGCTGTCGCCGCGGCGGTGCTCGGCGCAATTGCCATCGCGCGCGGAGCAAACTTCCGCAAGCCGGCCGTTGCGGGGGCGATGACTCTAGTGTTGGTTGTAGTAACAGGCGCGGCACTCGTGCCAGGTGATCTCCTGGCGCGTCTGCTCACCACATCGCGTGGAGGCACACTCGTCTTTTACCAGGAAACCCCAAGTGGTACGGTTGCCGTGCTGGAGCAGTTCGCCAACTCTGGTTCCTTTCACCGGCTTTACATCCAGGGGGTTTCCAATTCCGGCGACACAATACCCTCGCTTCGCTACATGCGTCTGCAGGCACTTCTGCCGCTCCTCATTCATCGTGGCGAGCCGCGCTCAGCGCTGGTAGTCGGTTTGGGAACAGGTATCACTGCCGGAGCCCTGCTCACTTACGACGGGCTAGATCGTCGTGTGGTCGCGGAGTTGTTGCCCGCCGTCGTCAGTTCGGCATCGATCTTCAGTGGAAATTACGGCGTCACTTCCGATCCGCGCGTGACCCTGCGTTTGGCCGACGGCCGCAGAGAACTTCTGCGCAGCAGCGATAGCTACGACCTCATCACCCTCGAGCCGCCGCCTCCCTCCGCGGCCGGAGTGGTCAATCTCTACTCTCGTGATTTCTATACACTCGCCCGCCGGCGCTTGAACCCTGATGGACTCGTGGCGCAATGGTTACCGCTGGCGACGCAGAATGACGAGGACTCGCGCTCCCTCGTTCGAAGCTTCGTGGATGTCTTCCCGCACACAACCCTCTGGACGACTGAGTTTTACGAAACGCTTTTGATCGGATCAGTGGAGCCGATTCAGCTCGACGCCACTCGGATTGCGGAACGCTTCGAGCGGCCAGGCGTGACCGCTGCGTTGAGGGAGGTGGGAATTGCATCACCCGCCGCGTTACTGGCGACTTACCTAACGGATCGAGGCGGTCTTGAGCGTTTCGCGGAGGACAGTCCAGCCACAACCGACAACTTTCCGCGGATCGAATATGCGACATGGGTCCGTCAGGGTGAAATCACTCGCGTGTTGCCACGCGTGCTGGCGCTGCGAACGGATCCGGTTATCAGCAACGCAAACGAGTCAACCACGGCTGCAATCGCGACCGAACGACGTCGCCTCATGGACTTCTATCAGGCGGGTTTGTACGCCCACGTGGGAGAACGAAAGTTGTCGGCCGACAAGATGGTCAAGGTTGCCATGGAGGACAGATCGAATCCCTACTACTCGTGGTTTCTGGCCGGAACTTCTGAAGGGAAATCGGGGGCGCTCGCTCGCCGTTGACTTCAACCGCAAAGATGAGAGAACAGAGACAACTCAATCAGATCGGGATCAACCCAGGGGTAGCACAATGATGAAAACTGCACGCAGACAAACCCTCATGGTCGCCGCGCTTTTTTGCGCAGTGGTGTTCACAACGACGGTCGCTAAGGCCGCGGACCCGCTCCCCTCGTGGAATGACGGTGCCGCGAAGCAATCCATCGTGGACTTTGTAAAGCGCGTCACCACACGCGGCGGCAAGGACTTCGTGCCAGAGCCGGAGCGCATCGCTGTGTTCGACAATGACGGCACGCTCTGGGCGGAGCAACCGATGTACTTCCAACTTCTTTTCGCGCTCGACCGCGTGAAAGTCCTCGCGCCGCAACATCCGGAATGGAAAACTACGGAGCCGTTTGCTTCGCTGCTCAAGGGCGATGTAAAAGGTGCACTGGCAGGTGGACAAAAGGCACTGGTGGAAATCATGATGGCGGCGCACGCTGGCATGACGACTCAGGAGTTCGAACAGATCGTTAAGGACTGGATCGCGACTGCGAAGCATCCGGTAAGCAAGCGGCCTTACACGGAAATGGTTTATCAGCCCATGCTGGAACTGTTAGCCTACCTGCGCGCCCACGGCTTCAAGACCTTCATCGTTTCCGGCGGCGGCATCGAGTTCATGCGACCCTGGACAGAGAAGGTGTATGGCATTCCGCCCGAGCAGGTTGTCGGCAGCAGCATCAAGACGAAGTTCGACATGAGCAGTGGACAGCCTGTGCTCATGCGACTGCCGGAGGTTAACTTCATTGACGACGGGCCCGGCAAACCAGTCGGCATCAATGAACACATCGGCCGGCGGCCAATCGCCGCGTTTGGTAATTCCGACGGCGACTTGCAGATGCTCCAATGGACCGCGGCCGGCAACGGCGCGCGCTTCTGTCTTTACGTTCATCACACCGACGCCGAGCGCGAGTGGGCGTACGACCGCACATCGCACATCGGCAAGCTCGACAAGGGCCTCGACGAAGCCACGCAGCGCGGCTGGACTGTGGTGGACATGAAGAAGGATTGGAAAACGATATTCGAGCCCGCTAAAAAATGACCGGCAAGGGAACAGAACGATGAAAACCAAACCGCTGTTCGTCGCGACAGCTGTGATTGAAATCGGCGCCGGCCTGGCGCTGATCGTATCACCGGCGTTGGCGGCATCGATTCTGCTCGGGTCGCCGTTCAACACTCCGGCCGACTCAGTCGTGGGGCGCGTGGCTGGGGCGGCGCTACTTGCGCTGGCCACCGCTTGTTGGCTGGCACGCAACGACGAACACAGCCGCGCGGCGATCGGTATCGTCACTGCCATGTTGCTATACAATGTCGCCGCTGTTGTGGTGCTCGCCTATGCGGCGGTAGGCTTGCAGCTATCAGGTATCGGCATTTGGCCCGCGGCTGTGCTTCACTTAGTGATGGCGGTTTGGTGCGTTGCAAGTGTAGCAGCGGGTCGAAACGCGCCGAGATAAAGAATAGGGAGGGGAAGACGCGGAGGAGGGGAGACGGGGAGAAGGGATAGTGACTTGGGGGAGTAGACGGATCGATGGAATGATCGGAGATTTTCATGAGAGCAAAAAAATGAGAGACACAACTCGTAACGGACTCAACGTCGTACGCATCAGCCTACTAGCCAGCGCCCTTCTAGCAGTGTTGAGCATTGGCACTCTTGTCGGGCAGAGTCGAATGGGGCTCGCACCTGTCGCTCAGGATCCACCAGCCTCCCCACCTTATGTGAGCCTCGCTCCGGACAACCTCGATTTTGGTGATCAGGTGGTCGGATGGAGAAGTGTCGCAAAGAGAATTACCCTCAAAAACACGGGTGGCAGCGCTCTAAATATCGACAGTGTCGAACTCGGCGGCGACAATCCGACCGCCTTCGCCATCTCGAGGGATACGTGCACGGGGGCAACGGTTGAAGCAGATAAGGCTTGCATAGTTGACGTCACCTTTACGCCGGCACGCACTGGTGGACGAAATGCGCGGCTGAAAATAAATGACAATGCCCTCGATAGTCCGCAGAGGTTAAGGCTCAAGGGAAACGGCATCAATTCAAGTGCCGTGCCTCCGTTCTGAAATCGGTTGCTATAGACATCTCGCCCCTGCGGGGTGAAACCTAGAGGCTCTCGGGCGCTTGCAGCTTGCATGAACCTAGGGGAGCTTCTGGAACTTCGTTGACCTCCATCGAGTGTCGAATGATAAATCGGCTTCGAACATCGCATTGGCCCAATCCAGACTGGCAGGTTTGGGTGTGGTCGAGATCCAATCGACACGCAGGCAGACCAATATGAGCCGCAGCAGAACTCTGCTCCTTGCTGGCTTTGTTCTGATTCTTATCCGTGGCACTGCACTGGGCCAGACCTCAAGCACAGCAAAAGAATTCTGGCCGAAATTGACCGTGACGGTTGAGCTGCGGTCGAAGACCCGTGTTCAATTCTGGTGGCAAAAGCAGGACGGCGAAGACTTTGACTTTAACGAGTCGAAGGTTGGAGCAATCATCAGCTACCGGATGAAACCGATTGTGAAGCCGCATCGCCGAGACATTGATGAGGAAAACGAACACACGCTGGTGATCGGGACCGGCTACGAATATCTGCAAACCGACCAGAACGGCACCACCAAACGAGAACACCGGATGATCATGGAATCAACCCCTCGGTATCTTCACGACATCGGGTTGTTGCTGCAGGATCGGAATCGCGTTGAGCTTCGTTGGGTTGACGGAAACTTCTCTGCGCGCTATCGAAACAGACTAACCGTCCAGCGTGGGTTCAAGTTGGACAAATTTCGCTTTACACCCTACGCGTCTGGGGAGTTATTCTACGATGGGAATCACCATTCATGGAATCAGAATCAGTACGCTTTTGGTGTGCAGCTACCTTGGAAAAAACGCTTGATGCTTGACATCTACTATCTCCGGCAAAACTGCACCACTTGTAGCCAGGACCCTTTGAACGTTCTTGGCGTCACCGTCAATCTGTTCTTCAGAAGGAAGTGAGAGTTTTCCATTGGTCATTAAGATAAATGACAAATAGAGAACGGAGAATAGAATGACTTCCATACAAGTCTGCGGGATCGTGTTTGCGTGCGTGTTCGGAGGTGCGCTCCTTGGACTGTACCTTCACTCGGCTCTATCCGACCGGCATTTGACTGCCGAATCGCGGGATCTAGTGAAGTTGGGTATGGGCTTGATCGCCACCATGTCTGCCTTGGCTCTGGGTCTGCTCATCGCCACTGCGAAGAGTTCATACGACACCCAAAGAAGCGAAGTCGTACAGATCTCCGCCACAGTCGTTTTACTCGACCGCGTATTGGCTCATTACGGACCTGAGACGAAAGAATCTCGCGAACTGCTGCGGAGTAGCGTTTCCAACTACGTCACTCTACTTTGGAGCGAGCCTGGTTCTCAGGCTCAAGTCGGAGCAACGGGTGGCGAAGCTCTCTTTGGCAAGATCGAGGAACTTGCGCCCCAGAACGACGCTCAGCGCTCGCTCAAGACGAGGGCAGAAAGCATGATTGTCGAACTTGGAAGAATGCGCTGGTTGCTCGTCGCCCAAAGCAGTAGCGAAATTCCCAGGCCGTTCCTGGTGGTACTGATTTTCTGGCTGACGATCATTTTTGTCAGCTTTGGTCTCTCGGCTCCGCGGAACGCCACCACTCTTATCACTCTCTTCGTGTGCGCCCTATCGGTGTCGTTGGCGATCTTCCTTATTCTCGAGCTGAACCGTCCGTTTGATGGGTTTATTCAGATCTCTAGCGCCCCGCTACGCAACGCACTGGCGCTTCTCGGTCAATAATGCAGGAATCAGATACCGTGCGGCGCTCTGAAGCCTGTCAAAAGTGCTAGTTACGCCGCCTCTCGGTGCAGCATAGAATTCCACGGTTAAATGCGAGCTTGTTGATTTGGCGCTATCTCTGTGCCTTCGCATGCTGGGGGTGATCGTGCAAAGTGAGGTGGAATGAAGTGTGTGTCGTGGAGAGTTGTGTGCCTCCTGGCATTGGCGGCCGCATTCAGTTCCGGCGCCCGGGCTCAGCAGGATTCCGCCACCGTAAAACAGTTCTGGCCGGAAGTTGACTTTTATGTCCCGCTAAACGAAAAGTTCCGGCTCTTTTTTCTCGCCACAACTACTAAGGCTGAAGAGACGAGGGACAATTTGGAGGGACAGGTTGGAGCTCACATCGATTACCACCTTAACAAAAAGGTCAGTCTGCGGAGTGGTTACCGTTATGGCTTCTCCCTCGGTGGCAGCGACCCCTTTAAGGAACACAGAGTCGTTTTCGAGCAAACACTGCGGCAACCCTTGCCACTTGAGGTGCTCCTCAGCGATCGCAACCGCGAGGACTTGCGGTGGGTGAATGGTGTATTTTCGGCCCGGTACCGCAATCGCGTCACGCTCGAGAGGGAGTTTAAGGTTCTGAATCGCCAGATCACGCCATATGGATCAGCTGAAGTCTACTACGACAGTCGTTTCAACACGTGGAATCGGAATCGCTTGACGGTCGGTTCTCAGTTCGCTTTAAAGAGGGGGGCGCCGTTGATCAGCTTAGTCGTTCCGAAAAGACAATTAGTGCTGGACCTTTACGTGGTGCGCCAAAACGACAGCCGCTCGCAACCGAATCGCGTTAGGGCATTGGGTGTGGCTTTCAGTATCTACTTCTGATCCTTATTAGCAGGAGGATGGAGTCACCACTCTCCAAATTGCCATTTTTGATAGAATTCAGGCATCTCAAAGCCCCTCACCGCCTCTGGTGGGTTATCCGGGACATAACTGGTAAAAGTGACAGTTACGTTGCTAATAGTCGTTGCCATAGACTCTGGGGCGAAATTGGACGATGGACCCGGGATCCTTTCGTCGGATGCGGTGCCGCGCCGAAGTATGCGGTTAACTACCGCCGAACGTTAACGAGCTTGAGAATTTTTCCAGGAGGAGACCTGACCATGATGTCTCAGAAGTTTCCACACATCCCCGGGCAGTTAGGATTTCCGGGGTAACCGCGAATAGGAGCGTAGAAAATGCGAACAGCAACAAAAGCGATTCTGGCAACCGCCGTCATCGCAATCGTCAGCGCGCTGCTAGTTACGAGCAGTAAGACTTCTGCTCAGGATGGGACCAAACTGGCGAAGACCATACATATTCAAGCTCAGGCGATGGGAACGTCAACCCAACTTGGGCAAAATGCTGGTGTAAACCTGATCATTGAGGAGTTCTCAACCAGCGACGACCAGAAAGCGCTGCTTGAGGCGTTCAAAGAGAAGGGTAACGAAGGTCTGGTCAACGCCTTAAGCAAGATGCACAGCAAAGGCCGCATGGCCATCATCGGCACCCTGGGTTATGACGTTAACTATATCAAGAAGTTTGACATGCCTGACGGGAGTACGAAAATCCGTATGGTCACAGATCGCCCTATTAGATTTGGCGAAGCATGGGGCGATACTCGTTCCATGGACTATAACCTGTCTGGAGTCGAGATCATTCTAAGTAAGGACGAGAAGAAAAACTCGGGGGTCCTGCTGCCAGCCTGCAAGCTCAAAATTGATAAGGAGGGCCAACTCCAACTTGAATTGCTACAGAACGAGTGGAAACTCGTGAATGTGCGGGAACGCTAGGTCGTTCATTGAGACCAGGCCGAGGCGTTCGTCCCGAAGCCAGTAGCATGCGAAGCAAGACTTCGTTCTCGCTCCTACCTTAAATCGGCTTCGTGGCCGAGGCCTTTTCGGCAGTTGGAGCAGATGAAACCCTTCGCTGAATTCGTCAAGACAACGCTGATTGGCGGGTTGCTGGTGTTGTTCCCGCTGTTTGCTTTCGTCTACATACTTGTTCGCATTGCCGGAGCGCTAACGGGTTTCATCAAGCCGCTGCTCGGCTTCATGCCTCAGAATCGGTTCGTAGGCGTGGGCGTCGCCGACGTTGCCTCGGTCGTCATCTTACTGTTCGTTGTTTTGTGACCGGGATGATCGTAAAAACATCCGTGGGCAGCGCATTGTCCCTACGGATTACCAACATTCTGATCAGAATACCGGGATACAGATTGTTTGCGCGAATTGCCCGTATCATGTTTGATGAGGAAGATGCGAGCGGTACGCCGGTAGTGGTGCAGCGAGGTCACACCAGACAGATGGCTTTTTAGTAGAGGAAAGCAGCCCCGACGAAATGACCGTCTTCTTTCCCAGCGCCCCCAGTCAATTTTCAGGGAACATAGTCATAGTGAAAAGTGACACGGTAGAGAGGTTGAATGTTCCCGCGTCGGAAGTGGCGCGCGTGATAGCCACTTTTGGAGCCGGAACGAGGGCGCTATTGGTTGACCGGCAAACGAAACATGACCCCGACGGCCCCACTGCCCCCATTCCGTCCCAAAAAGCTGAGGCATAGGGATCGGTGCCCGTTGATTACGCTCGGGTGCCAACTAGAGGTAAGGAGACATCATGAAGAAGTTAATCTTGATTTCAACACTCATAATGACGTTTCTGACTGTTAGCTTGGCTCAGGACCCCGGTTGGCCGCGAATGAAGTCGAGTCCGGCCGGAAAACTCGTCTACTATCAGCCTCAGGTCGACGATTGGAACAATCACAAAGACCTTGCCTTTCGCATGGCCTTCTCACTCACACCAGCGGGCGGCAAGCAAACTGTTGGCGTCCTGAATATTCGGGCACAAACGGATGTTAACGTCGACAATCGCACCGTGGTTATCAGGAACCTAACGATCACCGATACTCACTTTCCTTCGCTTGATGCCGGCACGGGCGCGCAGATGGACCAGTTGGTGAGGACCTTCTTACCGCCGGGAAACTCCGTCACGATCTCGCTGGATCGCCTGATCGCGTGCGTTTCGAAGAAGCCGTCAGCGCCAAGTGTACTGGTGCGCAACGATCCGCCATTAATCTTCGTCAGCAACAGCCCGGCGCTTCTGGTGCAAGTAGACGGCCAGCCAGTCCTTGGTCAAATTCAAAGTACGAAGTTGCAATTTGTAGTTAATACGAACTGGCCACTCTTCTTAGACAAGTCGCTTTCCAACTACTATTTATTTACCGGCAAGCAGTGGCTAATGTCTACGAGTTTGAATGGTCCCTGGCTAATAACTGCCACCCTCCCCAAGGACATGTCCAAGCTGGCTACCGACCCACAGTGGTCAGGTCTGGCGAAAGCCATCACGCCACCAGCAACGGCCAGTGGCTACGCGCCGACAGTTTTCTATAGCACCGGTCCGGCGGAGGTTATCCTCTTCCAGGGGCAGCCAGTGTATTCCAAAATACCGGGAACTCAGCTGGTTTACGCAAGCAATACTGACGCCGATCTGTTCGTTTATGGACCAACGAACCAGTACTTCTATCTAGCCGCAGGTCGCTGGTTTAGCAGCAGCAGCTTGCAGGGTCCGTGGACCTACGCAACCGCACAATTGCCCGTCGATTTCGCGCAAATCCCGCTCAGCAGTCCGGCAGCGCGAGTGCTGGTTTCCGTTCCGGGAACCGAACAGGCGAAGGATGCTGTATTGCTAGCCCAGATCCCGACGACCGTGACGGTAAGTCCAGCCACCGCGGCGGCCCAGGTGAAAGTCTCCTACTCAGGCACGCCCGAGTTTAGACCAATCGAAGGGACATCACTTTCCTATGCCACTAACACGACCGATAAGGTGATCAAAGTCGGCGACATTTATTACCTTTGCCTCCAGGGCGTGTGGTTTATGTCGACGACGCCTCAGGGACCGTGGCAGACGGCGACTTCCGTACCTCAAGAAATTTACACCATTCCACCAAGCGCTCCGGTTTACAACGTTACTTATGTAACGCAGACAACTACTTCCGACGGGAATGTGGAAGCCAGCTACACCGCCGGGTATATGGGAACCTTCATCGTGGGAGTAACGGTAGGCGCCGTCATCGCCGGCGGCACTGGTTATTACTATCCGCCGTATCTCTATTACCCGGCCGTAGGCTATCCCATCTATCATCCGTATGTCGCCACTTATGGTTATGGCTCGTACTACAACTCGTACACTGGAGCGTACGGCGTCGCCCGGGGCGTCTATGGTCCATATGGCGGCGCGACCGGCTATGCGGCGTATAACCCATACACCGGAACATATGCTCGCGGCGGCAGCGTCTATGGACCATACGGCAGCGCCAGCGCTGGTCGGGCATATAACCCCTACACCGGGGCCTACGCTCAAGGCGGAACAGTTTCGACTGCATACGGAAGCAGAAGCGCGGCCTCAGGATACAACCCGTCTACGGGCGTGGGAGCGGCAACGAGGCAGGGCTCGAGTCCCTACGGTCAATGGGGCAGTTCCGTCGTCAGTAACGGAAATCAAGCTGTACAGACGGGTCATGTCTCAACGTCTCAAGGTACGGTCGCAGGAGCACGTTCCACGAGCGGAGCAGCGGTCGCTGGCGGAAGCGGGGGTGGCACGGTGGCCAGGAGTTCAGGCGGCGACATGTATGCGGCGAAGGACGGTAACGTCTACAAGAACACGGGTAGCGGTTGGCAGAGCTACAACAACGGGGGTTGGAATTCGGCAAATGCTCAGGCGCAACAAGCACGGAGTTCTGCTGCGACAACTGGCGCCGGTGCTCAGACCCGCAGCTCAGCAGCTACCGCTCAGCAAAGAGCTCCGACTCAAGAGATGAGTCAGGAGTTTCAGAACCGTCAGCGGGGCGCAGCGCAGAGTCAGCAATTTCAGGACTTCCAACGCTCCGGTGATGGATTCGGGGGTGGTGGCGGCGGCGGCGGTCGATTTGGTGGCGGCGGAGGCGGTGGATTCGGTGGTGGCGGCGGTCGAGGTGGCGGTGGGGGACGACGGTAGCAATTCGTCCGGAATACTCGATGGCTGACATCCAGATCACCTGATCGAAGTTGTTGGAGTGGGGGCTAGGAAAACCAAAGGAGCACCTATGAATTCTAAATCTATCAATGGGAAAGTCGCCCTGATGAATACAACTTCTGCGGTGCTGCTGGTGTGTCGGCCGCCCGCGGTTTTGCTGATAGCCATCTTGCTGTTGGCAGTCAAGGGCCTGTCCGTTAGCGCGAGCTTTGAATCCGCTTTCCCTCAGGGAATGAATCCCGAGCAAGTGGCTGCCGCGATAAAAGCAAACGCTCAAGCGTTGAAGACTTTTAACTATCAGCAGCGGATGCAGCTGCAACTGAAGGGCGAGACGAAGAAAGTAACCCTCACCCAGATGAGTTATGACATGCATGGAAACGTCCAAAAGACGCAGCTGAGTGAAGATCCACCACCGGACGCGTCCCAGCAGTCTTCTGGCGGTGGTAGGGGAGGTCGTCTCAAAGCAAGAGTCGTCGCCAAGAAAACGGGTGAGTTCAAGCAAATGATGGGGGAGATTTCGGACCTCGTAAAATCATACTGCGAACTCCAACCACAGCAGTTGCAGGCAGCGCTCAAGCAGGCCACATTTTCGCAAGGGCAGGGTGACATGGCCGGATCAGTTCAGATTCAGATGCGCAACGTGATTCAGCAGGGAGATTCACTGACGTTCTGGATTGATCGAACGGCGATGCTCTTTCGGCGAATTGTGATTGCGACGACCTATGAACAGAATCCAGTTACTGCAACGGCCAACTACGCTATGTTGCCTACAGGTCAGGTCCACATGGCCCAGGCAATAGTGAACTATCCACAGAAGCAGGTCGTCGTGGAATTGGACAACATGAACTATCAGAAGAACCAGTAGGGTTTAGTCTCCCCCAAACTTTTCTAAGTCAAACTCCCGCCCGCCAAGATTCATCTTTTGGCAAAAATACTACTCAAGAGGCTTGGACTAATTGCGATTGTCATCGGTTGCGCGTTTGCTACGGCCGGGGGTCAGCCCACAGTCTCATCGCCAGTAAAAGAAGAGAGCGCCGCGTCAGACCGAACCTCGGGCGAAGCCTTCTAGCTAGTGTCCACGAAACAAGCATGTCCGACATGCTTCAGCTTGTCGTTGAGATTGGAAAGGCTCAGTCTGCGACGTAACGAGTAATATCATTGCTTGAGTGTTGGCCAGTCTCGACGACAAACTGAAGCATATCGGGCATGTTTGGAAGCATATCGGACATAGCCATTTCCGAAGCCTCGCTTTGTTGCTGACCGAACGTTTCTTGAGTACCATCAGCGGAGCCTTCAGCAGTACTGCCGGGCGCCACGAGGGTCAAGATGTCCGAGGCGGTCGCAACTCCCCAAGCCGAAGCGAGCGCGAGAGTAACCCGCGACGATGCTGGGCTGCGCCAGTCAGCCGTGGTCGCGGTTCTGGTTTGTGCTGGTTACTATCTGACAGCGAAACTCGGGTTCGCCTTTGCCCTTCATCCAGGCTCGGTATCCACGCTCTGGATGCCTAACTCGATTTTGCTCGCTGCGTTACTGCTCACTCCGACTCGTTTCTGGTGGATCATCATCGCGGCGGCATTCCCCGCGCATCTTGCCTCGGAGCTGCATAACAGTGTTCCAGTTTCCATGGTTCTGTCATGGTTCCTGAGCAACTCAGTTCAGGGGCTGCTTGGCGCAATCTGCATCCGCAAGGTTATTAAGAGCCCGCTCCAGCTTGAGAGTTTCAGGCACTTTACAGCGCTGGTTCTCTTTGGAGTTTTCCTGGCTCCTTTCCTCTCGTCGTTTCTGGATATCGGATTGGTGAAACTCAATGGTTGGAGTCCTGCCCCCTTCTGGGAACTCTGGCGGATCCGTTTTCTCGCCAATGTGGTGGCTACACTTACGGTCGTCCCTGTAATACTCACCTGGGCCAATGGCGGCGTTGAGGCGTTGCGACGAGCATCTCTATGGCGTCACTGCGAAGCTGGTCTCCTGGCTGTGTGTTTGTTCGGAGTCAGCGCCATTGTGTTCAGCGCGCAATTTTCTGTTACTGAAGGAGGCCCTTTACTACTCTATGGTCCACTGCCGTTTCTGCTTTGGGCGGCCGTGCGATTTGGTCCGAGAGGAACGAGTACGCTCCTGCTGGTCGTGATGTTTCTCGCGATTTGGGGGGCGGTGGGCGGGCACGGCCCCTTCGTCGCTAAATCGGCCGCCCACAATGCACTTTCGATCCAATGGTTCTTGATAGTCGTTTCCATTCCCATGATGTCACTCGCAGTTGTATTTCAGGAACGCGAGCGGGCTCGGGAAGCCGCGCGGGAAAACCAGGAACAGCTCACGATGGCGTTGGATGCGGCCCAGATGGGCACCTGGGATTGGCACATAAATGAGAACACGGCGAGATGGTCGGAACAGACAAAGAAGATCTTCGGCCAATCCCCGGCTGATAAGCTTTCAGCAGAAGTGTTTTTTTCAATGCTGCACCCGGATGATCGGCCGGCTGTTGAGCAGGCGATAACTCTAGCAATCGGTGAAGGCGCGCCCTACGATGCTGAATTTCGAGTCCCGCAGCAGGACGGAAGTGTCCGCTGGGTGCGAGGCAAAGGGAAAGTTCTTTACGATCACGAAGCGGGCAAAGCCTCACGCATGGTCGGTCTCAATGCGGACATAACGGAACGGAAGCAAGCCGAGCACGCACTATGTGAGAGCGAAGCAAGGTTGGCACGAACTGAGGCTTTCTCGCTCGTAATGGTCACTCACGTAGGCCTGGACGGAAGGTGGCTAAAGGTTCCACCGACTCTTTGTGAACTGCTCGGGTATACCGAGGAGGAACTCCTCTCAGTCAGCTTCAAGGATGTCACTCACCCTGATGACTTTCAGGCCGACTGGAGCCAATGCCAACGATTGATTCGTGGCGAAATCAAATCGTTTGATCTGGAGAAACGATACTTACGCAAAGACGGTAAGACCCTCTGGATCTACCTGAACTGCTCTGTCGTGGAAGATAGCGACGGGAAACCAGTTCATTTTCTGACCTACATCAAGGACATCACTGATCGAAAGCTGGCCGAAGAAGCGTTGCGCGAAAGTGAAGATCGATATCGTAGTATGGTTGAGTCCCAGACCGAGTTGATCTGCCGTTTTCTGCCTGACGCGACCCTCACGTACGTAAATGATGCCTATTGCCGCTATTTTGGAAAGAGCCGCGAGGAATTGATTGGTACCGAGTTTGTCGATCTCTTACCGGCCCCGATTCGCGCCTGGGCCAAAGAAGAAGTTGCCTCACTCGTCGCCAATCCCCGGACGGAGGTTAGTGAACATGAGGTGCTCTTGCCTGACGGTCGGATCGGTTGGCAGCAGTGGATCAACCACGCGATCCCAGGAGCTGACGGCAAGATTCTCGAGTTACAGGCGATTGGCCGCGACATAACAGAACGCAAGCGCGCGGAGCAGGCTCTGCGCGAGAGTAACGCGCGAAATCAGGCGATCCTGCGGGCCCTTCCCGATATGATGTTCCTGCACACCAGGGAAGGAGTCTACCTGGACTACTACACGCGCGATCCGGGTTCTCTGCTCTTACCGCCCTCAGCGTTCATAGGCAAGAACTTGAGGGAGGTTCTGCCTGCAGAACTGGCCGAGAGCATTCTGGAGTGCGTGGAAAGACTCGACGGGACAGACGAAACTCAAGTGTTCGAGTATTCACTGCCGATAGATGACGAAGATAGGTATTTTGAAGCGCGGCTAGTCGGTGCGGAAGGCGACAACGTCTTAAGTATCGTGAGAGATGTTACTGAGACACGCCGCGCAGCCGATGCTCTGCGCCGCGGTGAAGAGAAACTGCTCGAGAGCAATCGGGAAATCCGTGAGCTGGCCGCCCGTCTAATTACAGCCCAGGAATCGGAGCGTCGACGTATCTCCCTCTTATTGCACGACGACGTGAGCCAGAACATCGCGGCTCTGGGCGTATCTATCAGCCGGCTTAAACGCAAACCTCCGGCTTCCTCCGAACAAATGGGTGAGGAGCTGGATCGCCTCGGTCAGCAGATTAACAACTTGACTACTCAGATTCGGCACCTGTCGCATCAACTCCACCCCGATGTACTCGAGCATGTGGGACTGGTGGCCGCTCTGCAGTCGCAGGTGTCGGAGTTTAGCCATGAGGAGCGGATCGAAGCGACGTTCAGCGCCGAGGTAGGAGAACGTCCGCTCCCGTTGGACATATCTCTCGGTCTGTATCGCGTGGCGCTCGAAGCCATGCGGAATGTGTCCCGCCATTCTGGCGCGAAATCGGCCAACATCTCCCTGTCGGAAGCAGACGGGTTTCTAACGCTGGAAGTGTCCGATTCGGGCAGAGGTTTTGATGTAAACAAAGCTAAGCGCGGCAGCGGGATTGGATTGGTTGGGGCGGAAGAGCGCGTCAAGCTTTTGCAGGGAAGTCTCGAAATCAAGTCAAACCGGAACCTCGGAACGAGCCTGGTTGCCAGGATTCCCCTGGTGAGATAAACATGAGCCGCACGAAAGTCCTCTTGGCAGATGATCACCAAATGTTCTCGCAAGGGTTGCAGGGCTTGCTGGAGGACGAGTTTGAACTGGTGGGGATCGTGGCGGACGGGCAGGCTCTCGTTGAAGCAGCACAGAAACTCGATCCTGACGTCATCGTGGTGGATATCTCAATGCCTGTGCTTAACGGCTTAGACGCTGTTCGTCAACTCAAAGCGAAGGGGTTTGAGGCCAAGATCATATTTCTGACGATGCACGCCGACGACCGCCTGCTGGCAGAGGCCTTTAGGTGCGGGGGAAGTGGTTACGTTTTAAAGCAATCGGCTGGTGAAGAGTTAATTCTGGCTATCAGGCAGGTGCTCGCGGGTCACAAATATGTGACGCCACTCATCGCGACCGAGTGGGTGCAGGATGTTAGCCAGAGCATGGACGGCGCAAAAAGATCGACGCTCACGTCACGTCAGCGTGAAGTCCTGCAATTGGTTATCGAGGGCTGCACCATGAAAGAGGTTGCCACCCGGCTGGGGATCTCGACGCGCACGGCCGAGTCCCACAAGTATGAAATGATGGAGGGGCTGGGTGTCGACAACACTGCTGAGCTGATCCAGTATGCGATAAAGCTCGGCCTTACTTCTGAGTAATTTGCCTATCCCCATCCGTATTTATACGGATTGTGGCCGTCTGCGACGCGGTGTAGATTTCCCTCGCTCATACTCTTTGTTTTTGCCCGACGATCTTGTCTTGGGATGAAGTGCATCGCGGCACATCTATCGCGATTAGCTAACACTTCTTTATGTCCAATCTCCCCGCCAGCTTCGTTCGAGACTTACTGGTCCATGCCTTTACAGCAATTTCTGCGCTCGCGCTGCTGTGCGTCCTTCCTTGCCGGGCAACTGCCGAAGAGCCCAAGCGAGTTCTCGTGGTGTTCTCCGACGACCTTAGTCAACCCGCTGTGAGCATGATCAACGAGTCGCTACGTTCCACTCTCAAGAATAACTCTCCCGCGCGCATCGAGATTTACCCGGAGTATCTCGACATCCGACTGCAGCTCAGCGAATACGAGAAAGAATTGCTTCCGTTGCTGCGCCGGAAATTCACGGGAAGAAGATTTGACTTGGTCTATGCGGTTGGAGCTCCAGCCTTAAGACTCATCTTGCAGAATGGTGCTGAACTCTTTCCCCAGGTCCCAACGGTGTTCGCGGTCGTGGACCACTCTGAGATAGCCGATCTCACGCTAAGACCAGATGTGACCGGAATCTGGGGGAACATTGATTTTAGACCAAATCTGGAGCTTGCTCTTTCACTGCATCCCGAAACTCGGCGAGTGGTGATCGTGGGAGGCGTAGCGGAATATGACGAGTACTGGCTTAAAAAAGTACGTAAGGACTTCCAGTCATACGAAAGCAGAGTGGAGTTCAAGTATTTGCTTGGGCTCAGCATAGCTGAACAGAAAGAGGCGCTGGCCGCGTTGCCAGAACAGACGTTAGTGTTCTTTGTCTCGAACACGCTAGACATCGCCGGCAGCTTCTATACAAATCCTGAAGTTCTCGCCAGGATAGCCCCGGCATCCAACGCTCCTGTCTATGGAATGACGGATGCACAATTCGGTCATGGGATTGTCGGCGGAAAACTAGTCAGCTTCGAAGCCATGGGGTCCGAACTAGGCAGGCTGGGTCTGCGAATCATGGCCGGCGAGAAGCCCGATGAGATTAGTCCTCACGCAGTCGACAGCGTTGTTATGTTTGACTGGCGCCAGCTTCATAGGTGGGGCATTGATGAAAACAAGTTGGCCGTCGGCAGCATCGTCCGCTTCAGAGAGCCGACCGCGTGGGAACTATATAAGTGGCACATCGGTGTCGCGGTTTCGCTCATCATGCTCCAGGCGCTGCTCATCGTTTGGTTGCTAATTAATAGGGCCAGGCGCCAAAAAGCGGAAGCAGCTTCAATAGCTAGCGAGGAACGGTATCGCAACGTTGTAGAGACGCAGACAGAGCTAATCTGTCGCTACCTCCCGGATACCAGCCTGACATTTGTTAACGACGCTTACTGTCGACACTTTGGCAAGACTCGCGACCAACTAATCGGCACCCAGTTCACCCAACTTATTCCGGAGCACGCTCAGGAGGCAGCGCTCTCCCACGTGGCTTCGCTAATCGAGAACCCTCGCGTGGAAACATACGAGCACGAAGTCATTCTGCCCAACGGTGGCAGGGGATGGCAGCAATGGGTGGACAACGTAGTGGCGTCCTCAAACGGTCACGGCGTCGAGCTGCAGGGAATTGGTCGCGATGTCACCGAGCGTCGTCAGGCCGAAGAGGCCTTGCGGTCGAGCGAAACGCGGTTTCAAACTTTGGCTGACAGTGCTCCTCTCTTGATTTGGATGTCTGGCGCCGACAAACTTTGTAGTTACGTCAATCAGGGTTGGCTGGAGTTTACCGGCCGGAGCATTGAACAAGAACTCGGCAACGGCTGGACCGAGGGGATCTTTAGTGATGATTACGAGACGTGCTGGGAAGTCTATAGTTCGGCGTCTGAGCGCAGAGAGCCATTTAAGATGGAGTATCGCCTGCGCAGGGCTGATGGGGTTTTTCGTTGGCTCTACGTTTCAGCAACTCCGCGATTCGATGAAGCCGGAGAGTTCCAGGGGTACATCGGTTCCTGCCTCGATATCTCAGACCGCAAAGAGGCCGAAGAGGCTTTGCAAAAGGCACACGAAGAAGTGAATAAGTTGAAGAACCAACTCCAGGAGGACAACATCTACCTTCAGGAGGAAATCAAGCTGGCCCACAATGTGGATGAAATACTGGGAGAGAGCAATGCGATCAAATACGTCCTTTTCAAGATTGAGCAGGTGGCCGAAACTGATACCACGGTGTTGATTCTTGGGGAGACCGGCACCGGCAAGGAACTGGTTGCTCGCGCCCTCCACAGCCAAAGCCTGCGCAAGGATCGGCCGCTCGTCAAAGTAAACTGCGCAGCTTTGTCGGCGAGTCTGATTGAAAGTGAGTTGTTCGGACACGAGAAGGGCGCCTTTACTGGCGCAGTGACGCGCAAGATGGGCCGTTTCGAATTGGCTGATGGGGCCACACTATTCCTCGATGAGATTGGCGAGTTGCCACTGGAGCTGCAACCGAAGTTGCTGCGCGTAATCCAGGAAGGCGAACTGGAACGACTCGGCAGCTCCAAGACGCTTAAAGTGGACGTGCGCATTATTGCGGCCACTAATCGCAACCTGACGTTAGAGGTCGAGAAGGGACAGTTTCGCGAGGACCTATGGTATCGGCTAAATGTCTTTCCGATCACGGTACCGCCACTCAGGCAGCGCAAGGAAGACATCCCCACCATGGTTGAACACTTCGTTGCCCTGTTCTCCAAGAAGGTCGGGAAGGGCATCACCTCAATCTCAGCTGTCACGCTCAACAAACTTCGGGAATATTCCTGGCCGGGAAATATTAGAGAGTTGGCAAACGTCATCGAACGGGGCGTGATCAATGCGCAAGGGTCTGTGCTGCATATCTCAGACCAATTCGCTCAATCGAAGGCGGCAGACTTAGCTGATTCAACTCAAACGCTGGAAGAGGTAGAGAGAGAACACATCACCCACATACTTGACCAAACCGCGTGGCGCATCGAAGGCCCAAATGGAGCGGCAAAGATCCTGGGGCTCAATCCCAGTACTCTCCGGACGCGAATGCAGAAGTTGGGAATTCACAAGAACGTGCGCAGCTTTAGCGCGGGGTCACAATCCAGCTCCTAACCCTTCAATCCTTTCTTGAATCGAAATCCTCCGGATAAAAATTATCGTAATCCGGTAATTGCCTGGCTCCACCGCTCCAGCCTCATGTGCGCTTCCGCCGAACCAGACTGGGAATCTCTTGAATCGCGCAGAACTGCGGTATACCACGGCTGGTTAACGGTTTCCTTTCCCTCACTTGGACCCTTAGAGGAATTGTAAACACAACGGACACTTAACTTATGGGATCACTGCTCGCAACCGCAATCCCATGCACAGTGTTTGCAATAGAAACTGGCGAACCCTACAGAGTCGTGAACCCGGATCGACAGTCGATCCTGTTCGCTCTTGTTTGCAGCCAGGTCAGACGCCTGGAAAATACCAAATTACCGGGGCAGGAAAGTGATAGTTAACACAACCAGAATGACTGTGCGGCCAGAAAACCGCGGCGAGCTTTTTCAGACAATCAAGCCTCTACTGGATCCGATAAGAAGTAAGAAGGGATGCCTGGCTTACGACTTCTATGTCGACGTCAATGATGAGAACTCAACTGTATTGATAGGAGAATGGGAATCACAAGAAGACTGGACCAACCATTTAGAGTCTCGCGATTTTGCAGTCCTACTCGGGGCGATTACGATCCTGAGCAGTCCGGACAGTGTTGATTTCAAGCTGCTTTCGGCAGTTGTAGACGAGGAGCAGTTAGCTCGTCTTCGGGCCTAGTGCGGGGCCGTGATTGCCGAAAACAATGGCACGGGAAGCCGTCTAAAACGCTCTCGACTCCTGTAACTTGGCCGCCTCCCAAGTTACCAACCAAAACCTGAAGTTTGGGTACCTCAAAGCAGCGGTCTGCCCGAGTTAGGTAATCACGAAAGTGCCAAATATGATCGAACAATCATCTGCGGGAGAAACACAACTAAGCCCTGGGGTGCGAACCTACCCCTTTGAGCAAACAGGACTCAAGACCGAGGTCCTTCTGCAACGCATGGTAAATGCCTGTGCCTCAAACCTCGCGGTACTTGATGAGTCTGGAAGGATTCTCTACGCAAGCAGGGGCTGGCTACTTGAGCAGAACGCCCTGGCCGCGAATGTTGATGGGTTAGGGCTTGAGCATCTGCAGTTCCAGACAGGCTCTGGACAACCTTCTCCGGAGATGTTTGCTTTGGCTGCTGATATTCAGAGGATTCTTGACCAACGGGCTACAGAGCTCCACAAGGAGTATTCATGCCGAAGCGCGGGGGGCGTGAGTTGGTTCCTGGTTCATGCTGCTCGACTCGAGCTGTCTGAATTGGGTGGTTTCAGAGTCCTGGTCACGCGTGAGGATGTCACCCGGCGCCGGCATGCAGAAGAAGAGCTGCGGAATCTCGGCGGTCGCCTGATCAGGGCGCAGGAAGATGAGCGTCGCCGGATCGCCCGGGAACTTCACGACGATTTGAGTCAGCGCCTGGCAATCATCGGCATTGAGATTGATCAGTTAAAGCAGAAAATGGCACCGGAGCAAACTGACTTGATCGCGAGGACCGAGAAACTGTCAACCAGGGCACGGGAAGTCTCCGAGGAAATTCACCGACTCTCCTATCGACTGCATCCTTCCAAGCTGGATCATCTTGGTCTGGCTGCGGCCTTGGAGAGCCTGTGCATGGAGTCTGCGGAGCATCAGGACCTTGAAGTTGAATTTCAGCAGGACGGATTTCCCGCCCCGCTGGCCCATGACATTACCTTGTGTGTGTTTCGCATTGCTCAGGAGTCATTGCGTAACGTCATCAAACACAGCGGCGCTCAAGAGGCGCGTGTGAAGCTGACTAAAACCCGGAATGCTTTACGCCTGCGAGTGTCAGACAATGGCTGCGGATTTGATTATGGTTCCCCAAAGACCACCAGAGGCCTTGGATTTATCAGCATGAGAGAGCGTCTCCGGTTAGTCGGGGGAGAAATCTCAATTAGGTCTCGCCCAGCACAGGGAACTCAGATTGATGTCCTGGTTCCTCTCGGTTGAACGAGACTGCGAATCCGGCTGGTCCGCGTCAGCAGAAGAGCATTAGCAGGACTAACCAGGCTTCACCGATCACGAGTAGTTTTCCCCGAGCATTTAAAGGAGCAACTATGAAACGCAAACGCATCATACTGGCGGACGACCACGTCATCCTGTTGGACGCTATCAAGAATTTGCTCGAACCTGAATTCGAGATAGTGGGAACGTTTAATGACGGGCATGCTTTGCTGAGCGGTGCACCGGAACTAGACCCGGATGTGATCGTGCTGGACATCGGAATGCCGAAGATGAACGGCCTGAGCGCTGGTCAGCGCCTCAAGCAGATGTTGCCGAGAGTCAAATTGATTTACTTGACGATGAACCTGGATCCAGATTTGGCCGCTGAGGCTTTTCGCCTTGGCGCCTCGGGTTACCTGGTGAAGAACTCGGCCGCTACGGAACTGGTTCACGGCATCCACGAGGTGTTGCGAAATCGTTCCTACATCACCCCGCTGATGACCAAGGGCATGGTCGGATCGTTTCTGCAGAATCTTGAGCGAAAGAATTCCAACAGACTCACTCTGCGTCAAAAAGAAGTGCTCCAATTATTAGCTGAGGGTCGCTCCATGAAGGAGGCAGCGTTTATCCTTAACGTTACGCCGCGAACTGTTGCCTTTCATAAGTACACCATGATGGAGCACCTGCGACTCCGCACCAGTGCGGAGCTGATCCAGTTCGCGTTCAAGAGTTCGATCGTGGCTGCTTAGTTCTTCCAGGGCATTCGCCCAGCCCGCAATGCAGTATTTTTACGGATTGTGGGGAATGGTAGAAAAATACAATGAGAGAGTTGATCTCAAAACCCTTCGCACCTGCAGGGACCGGTTCAGCGACTTGGGAGCCGGTTGCTGGAATTGGAGAAGGGAGACTGGGTCAACCGCAGTGGGCAGAGTGTTACTTACTCGAGTGGGAGATTCTTGTCTATCAGCAAGATACGTTTTGGGAAGCGTGCTTCTTCAAGTGGGGCAGTCACCACGAACACGTTACGGCGTTTTCGTTGATGGCCGCCCGGCGAAACGCAATGGATCGGATTGAATTCCTGGAGAACCGGCATCGCGCAAAGAGATCGGCCTTTAATGCTAGTTACAATCGCGGCCGCGACAAGCTGAAGAAGATAGAAAGGCATAACGATTATGAGAAGCAGCTCGGGTAATACGTTTCTTCTCGCAACTCTGGCGCTCTTGTTCGTTTATGCTGGGCTAACCGCAAATGCCCAGGGATTGGCGCCGATATTTAGAGGTGATCACGGTCTCAAGTCGGGTAGCCAACCTCCTCCAGGAATCTACGTGACGAACCTCACTTTGTTTTATGACTCCGACACGATCAAGAGTACCGACGGTAGCTCCACTCATAGAGTCAATCTCGCTCAAGGAATCAACGCTACCGCAGTCACCTTTGTATCAAAGAAGAAGTTTTTGGGCGGGCACTACAGCTTCACGGCGGCCCCCGCAATTGCGAATGTCGCCATTGACACACCTTTCGCCGGCAGCGAAACCGGCATTGGAATGTCCGACTCATACGTCCAACCATTCCAGCTTGGTTGGGAGAAGAAACGGGCCGATTTCGTAGTTGGCTACGGATTCTATGCGCCCACTGGCAGGTTCACTCCAGGCGCATCCAACAATACGGGATTGGGCATGTGGTCACATGAGTTTTCAGCTGGGACAACCGTCTATCTGGATAAGAAGAAAGAGTGGCACGCAGCGACTGCCGGATTCTATAACTTTCAATCGAAGGTCAGAGATACAACTCGAAAAGTTGGCAATTTGGTGTCACTCGAAGGTGGAGTGGGTCGCAGCTTCAACCACTATCTGTCTAATGTTGGGGTGGCATATTTCGCTCAATGGAAAGTAACCAGGGACACCAGCATTACTCTCCCAAACGGATTCCAGAACAAAGATCGTTACTACGGAGTTGGCCCGGAGATAAACACCGTCATCCCGATAAACAAGACCACGATGACCAGCTTTGGCATCCGGTATTTGCAAGAAGTTGGCAATCGCGTCGCTACGCAGGGCAGTCTGTTCTACATGTCGTTCACAATCGTGAGACCGGCTCACTGAAAGCAAATACCGGGAAGTCAGGTGATCTGATTCAGGCCGCCCGGGGTGCTGGGCACCGTCGAAGAAGTGGTACTGTTTGTCACGACCATCAACACCCTGGACAATGTTCATACGATCGTCAGCAATTCGAAGATCTTCGGCGATAACATCCAGAACTTCTCGACAAATCCATATCGCCGGGTTGATCTGGTGGCCCAATTGAATCATTCGGTGGATCATAATGAAGCCATCGAACTGCTCAAGAGTCGCCTCAGCAAGATTCCTAACGTGATCGATGCTCCTGCTCCCGACGTTGAGATTCTTCAATTCACCCCGATGGGTCCGGTGTTGGCAGTGCGCCCGTATGCTGACAACCAGCATTACTGGCAGGTATACTTCGATACCAATAGGCTAATTCGCGACACCTTCGGCGAAGCGGGGTTTCCGGCGCCGGGTCAATTTGTTTTCGTGCGAAATTCAAATGGCGAGGAAGCCTTTGCCAAGACTTCGGCACATTGAAAGCCGAAATCACACGATGGCGAGACATTCAACGATCTGACAGGAGCAACTTCTCATGAAACCAGGAAATAGATACTTAGCATGCGCCCTTGCACTCGCTCTCTTGAGCGTCACTGCGTGGGGCATCACGCCGCCTGTGTCCGCGACGGGCAACAGCTTACCTGCTGCAGCATCCCAGAAAAAGAAGCCGAGGATAAAGTACTACCGGCTAAACGCAAACCAGACCTTGCACGTCCGGATAGGACAGACTATCAGATCAGATACCGCGCGAGTTGGAGACACGTTTACCACCACCGTGGTGGATCCTGTCTATTCAGCGAACGGAGTCGAATTGATTCCCCAGGGCAGTGTCGTAACAGGTCGCGTAACGTCGGTCCTGAAAGCAAAGAAAGACGGCAAGCCGGGCGCGATGGACGTCGCTTTCTTCAAATTGAGGTTACCTAACGGACGATCGACTGCGATAAACGGCTCACTGACGGATCTAAGTTCTGGCAGCACTTCAAGCGACAACGAAGGCGGGGCCTCAGCTAAGAAGATGTCTAAGCGTAACGTGAAGTTTATTGGTGGTGGCGCCGCGGGTGGGGCTATGATTGGAGCGCTGGCGGGGGGAGGAAAGGGAGCAGCGATTGGCGCCGCTATAGGTGCGGGTGCAGGTTTCATCGGCAAGAAGTTTAGGAAGGGTGATGAGGCCAAGGTTAATGAAGGGACGGAATTCGGCGTCATTCTGAATCAGAGCGTCGCGCTCCCAGCTTACAGACCTACCTGAGTGCGCTCAGGGAAAGAATAGAACTGACAATGGAGGAACTGTTCAAGCACTATGCCGGTCACGTAGCGCTTTTCCTCGAAGCGGTTTCTGCCATTGTCATTACGATTGGGGCTGTCCAGGCAATGCAGGCCTACTGAAGCCCAAAGACCCGACCAAACCATTTCGCAGGAGAAAGATGGTTTGGTTGGGATGTGGCGCGTGGCTGCTCCTGGGGCTTGAATTTGAGTTGGCGGCTGACATCATTCGCACTGCGATTGCCCCGAGCTGGACCGACATCGGTCAGTTGGGGGCCATCGCCGTCATTCGCACCTTCCTGAATTACTTTCTCGAACGCGATGTCGAGCACTACGGAGAAGCTGACTCCATTGAGGGCTCGCCAACCTGACGCACTAGACACATAGACCTTGAGACCGGCATCTGGTTTACGCAATGGAGGACCCCAAACATGGATACCAAGTCTCGATTAGATTCCACCTCCGAAGCTACCACAATCGCACCTGCTGAATTTCCGCGACCCTTTTCCTCACTGGTAGACGTGGAAATGTACGCGCTTTCAGATCAGGGACACGTCAGGGCCAACAACGAGGACCACTACCTGGTAGTTCGCGGAGGGAGAGCGCTGGAAACTGTGTTAAGCAATTTAACTGAAAACCAACCTGGCTACTTATTTGAAGAGACCTTTTATGGGATGGTGATAGCGGATGGACTAGGTGGTGAGTCTGCCGGCGAAGTTGCTAGTCGCGAGGCGATCTACACTCTGATAAACCTGGTACTGAATACGCCGGACTGGCAAGCCAGGTGGACGAGTAAAGAAGAAAACACCGTGATGTGGCGCATGACCGATCGATTTCGGCGGATAAATACAGCCCTGCTTGAACAGGCCGCAGCTGACCCGGGTCTCGCTGGTATGTCTACCACAATGACGGCGGCCGTTAGTTTCGCAAATAGTTTGATCATTACCCACATCGGCGATTCACGCGCGTATCTTCTGCAGAATGGTAAGCTGCGCAGACTGACCCGTGATCATACTCTCGCCCAACGGCTGATCGATGAGGGGATCCAGTCTCCAAATGATCAGCTTGTTAGGGGACTGCGGAATGTCTTGATGCAGGCTCTCGGCTCCCGCGAAAGCAAATGCGATCCCGACGTTCAAGTTTACACGTTGGAGGAAGGTGATCAGCTATTACTGTGTACTGATGGCCTGACTGATATGGTCGATGATGTGTTGATCGAGTCTGTCTTGAGCCGAGGTAGTTCAGTGCAGTCAGCTTGCCAGAACCTGGTTGATCTCGCCTTGAGCAACGGCGGCAAAGACAATGTCACAGTTATACTCGCGCGATATTCCTTCCCGAAACAATAAGGTCGCTTGGAGTGCGGCGGCAAGGCTTTGCGCGACGCCGCTTTGGATTCTTCAGGTCCATAGAGCTCGCCAATCCAAAGCG
>JAMQPI010000684.1 GCA_023717565.1 Pyrinomonadaceae bacterium
TGTTTTATTTTGAGAAGATATGTCAGAAGCTGACAGGAAACGCCAAGTTCGGTTTACCCTATTGGAATTGGAACCAAAATCCTGACCTCAATCCGGCGTTTTTGGACCCCACCAGCACCCTTTTCCTGGCTCGCAACAGGACCAGTATGTCTGGTTCGAATTCGATAACCACACTCACACTGGATCCAATCTTTGCGGATACCAACTTCTTCACTTTCAGGCAGCAGTTGGAAGGCACTCCCCATAATAGTGGGCATACCTACATCGGAGGCACGATGGGTAGCACGGCCTCCGCTCTGGACCCCATTTTTTGGACGCATCACTGCATGATTGATGACTGCTGGTACAAATGGAACGTCGATTTGGGAAACAACAATACTAATGACCCGGCGTGGGTTAACCATGTTAATAGCCATTTCGTGGATGCTGACGGAAACGTCGCGACCGCAACCGCGGGAATTACCACCATCATGCCGCTAATCAGTTATCAATACGAGAGCAGTGCGATTGGTAGCTCACCGGCGTCCACGGCTCTTACAACCCTGAGTGAGTATCGAAAGCTTGAGAAGAGAATTCGGGACGGGGCGAACATCAGATTTGAAATCAAGCAGAGGATACGCCTGGCAGAAAAGGAAGCCGTGAGTGTCGGGAAACCCTTGTCCAAAGAAACAAAGCTCTCTCCTCAGGACTTTGACAGAATCGTCAACAGTGATACGGCCCAGGAACGGGTCTTTGCAAGTATCGAATACGCTCAACTTCCGGCTACCAGTGATTTTTCGGTTGGTGTGTTCCTGAATCTGCCGAGTGCCAACAGCAATACTCCGGATGATGACCCGCACTATGCCGGCAGCTTTGCCTTCTTCGGAACTGAGGCTCCAACTGCGACTCCAGGCGCGAGCGACCATCATAGTCACCAGCCGAAGTTTCTGGTTAACCTCACCAACACTATTCAAAGGCTGAAAAAAACTCAGGAGCTCAAGGATGGAAGTCCCATTTCGCTGCAACTGGTGGCCACACCATTTGCGGGAAAGTTTGAGAAAGAGGATACACAACTGGTGCTGAACGGAATTGAGATTATCGTCACGCCTGTTATAATCAATCCGCCTCCCCCATAAGAAGTATTTCTCGCATGACCGGGAAGGATGAGATTGCAAAAAATGGGTAGTTGTATTTGCTTGATCCTCGTCCTTTGCTTTTCCTCTAACTGCGGAACTCCGAAGTTGGTTGAACCGAGCAACGCCAACGCAATCAAACCCGTTACCAACAACAACGCACTCAAGAGCGACGAGACCTTGTATTACCTCGATCTGAGTAATCCGAGTATCAGGCAGCCGATCGAACCTACAACTGACAACGTTGAAACGGCCAGATTTGTGCAGGTGGAAGTGGCAGAGGTACTGAATCCAAAAAAGTACGCCCTGACATTCGAAGTTCACTACCAGTCAGAGAGCAACACGAAAATCTATTTAGGCACCTTTAGTCTCTATCCAGCTGACAACCCGGGAAAGTTCATTGTGCCTACCCAAGGAAACGTCAAGAAAGAAGGGGCGATTGTTTTGTCCCTGGTGATGGTCGACAAAGTCGATGTCACAGCCCCCGTCAAAGTGGGGGTCAAGAGAATCAAGTTTCTTAAAGAGCAGTGAAGATTCAGACCTCATGATTGATATTCAAGATTGTTGGCTTGCTTATGGACACTAAATTTCATCCTGCGATAGCGGCGATCAAGTCGGGCGATGTTGAAGGCCTAAAGACCTTGGTCAACCAGGACCCATCTTTGGCGACAGCCCGCTCGTCAAAGAGTCACCCCACCTTGCTCCAATGTGTAGTGCTCGATGCAATCGACCTGCCGAACAAAGTCGAATTGACGAAGGTTTTGATTGACGCGGGAGCCGAGATCAACGGACCCCTCTGTGCCGCCGCAAGCATTGGAAATGTCGAAGCTGCCGGAGCCCTGCTCGACGCCGGCGCACTAGTCAACGGCACGGGTGGTTGGTCGCCATTGGAAGAAGCGTTGTACTGGGACAACGATGGTGTAATCAAGCTGCTGCTCTACCGTGGCGCCTCCGTGCATAATCTGCGCCTCGCTGCCGGGTTAGGTCGAGTTGAATTGATCGAGGGCTTCTTCAACAGCGATGGGAGTCTCAAACCCGAGGCAGGTAAGATCGACTGGCCCTTTGGCGACCCACAAACTTCAAACCTGGCTAAACCGATCAAGGAAGAGTTGCAGTCTAAGATTGAGGCGTGGTCCAACGATTCACGAGAGATCATCAACAACGCGTTTGTCTACGCCTGTATGCACAATCGACTGGAGGCGGCGAAGTTGCTCTTGCAGAAAGGTGCGGATATCAACGCCATTCCAGCCGGCTTTGACTACGCCGGCACGGGTCTTCACTACGCCGCGCTACGCGGCCATCGAACAATGGTCGAGTTCCTGCTCGAACATGGCGCCAACCCGACCGTCAAAGATCCCAAGGTCAACAATTCACCCGCCGGCTGGGCCGACTACGGAGGCCACAAGGAGCTAAGGGAGTACCTCGAGCAGACGGCGCAAGAACATAGGTCCAGCTAGTTCAACTCAGGCAGCACCGCTCACAGAACCATTTGCGGTAGCCACTGGATGCTAAGCTCAACCGGGCTAGCACCGCTCAATCAAAGCCCTAGCCAGGTGTGCAATCTGGCAATCACCACTCCCACACAGAACCATTTGCGGTAGCCACTGGATCATAAGGTCAACCTTGCCGGCAGCTACTCAAGGCTGGGTCACGTGCTATTAGCTGCTTGGTGCCTGCGGGTTGGGAGTAGTCGAATCCCAACTTCCTTTGGGTGCAGCAAACCGTTCTGTGGTTGAGCTTAGATCCATTAGCTACGGAGACAGTGTCAAAACTCTGATGAGAAGCCTGACGTGTGTCGTGCTAGCGTAGGCTTGGGCTTCACCCCGCGAGGGGTGCGATGTGTATAGCAACACGGGACGCCACAACCCCTGCGCTGTTCGGAGGGGCGGAATGATCCTGGGATGATACCTCTCACATTGAGTTCCGCCCCTCCGAACAGCGCTGGAAGGGATAGCGGTCTGGAGCTATAAACATCGCACCCCTTGCGGGGTGAAGCCAAGCTTGCTCCTAAACATGACACACGTCAGGCAACGTGGGGCTTCTCATCTGAGCATTGACACAGTCTCTACGGCAAACGCTTCTGTGGTTGAGCAGTGATTGCCTGATTGAGCTTAGATCCATTGGCTACGGGTTGAGCAGTGATTGCCTGCTTGAGCTTAGGTCCATTGGCTGGTATTCACTGGATGCTTACATATTCGAGTCGGACGGGTCGGTGGATCGGCAGCGCACTCTTGAAGGTGATGACCAATAGCTCGCCATCTAGCGTTGCTTCTATCGGTCTTCTTCATTTTCTAGAAATCATTGACCAACTGCGGTTTATGGGCAAAACTGTCAGTAGCCACAAGCCATTTCGTCTGTCGCTCCTGCTGGAGTACCGATGGCTGATCCCCGTCCCCAAGACCGTCACCCAACTCCTGATGCATTGTCGTACCGGTGATGAGCGGCCCTAAATCAACGGAGCACCAAAATGAACAAACGGCTCGAAAAGGTGTTCTAGAATTGTTTTGCAAGTTTCTGGTTCTGCTTCGTTCCTTTTGCAACTCTTCCCCGAGTCCTGCGGATCAATAAGGAGAACAACAATGAAACGATTTACACACCTCGTATTCGGCGCGGTCATGATCTGTTCATTGATCGGGGGAGCTTTCGGGCAAGGCGTGGTTGAACGCGACTTGCAAAAGATCGCCAATAAGTTCATCCCCGAAGGAATGGTCTCAGCCCATGAAGCCGTCCAGGGACGATTTGCCGAATCGGCGTCCAAAGACGCCTCGGGGACCATCGTCGTACTTTACAAAAAAGGATCCTACGGAGTCAGGTACGAAGGCTTAGTTCTGATCCCGCAGGGATCTGACGCTTACGCCCAACATAAACTTCCCGAGCCCGAAGCTGTCTGGAGCATGATGGATCCGATCGGGATCTTCTTTGCCAATGCGGACGGAGATACCGCGAGCGAACTTTTCATTATCGACAAATGCTATACGGGCATTGGACCAACCGGAGCGAGGCCGTTTTACCGGACGAGAGTGTACGACTGGAACGGTATGGCTTTTTCTCACGTCGATTCGGCCAGTGAAAAGATCGGAAATGCTAATACCGTTGCGGCGGCAAAAGCCAAGCTCCGTCAGTCTTCGAAGACCCTCAAATCCCAAAAGACGCAAATGCTAGTGGCGGTCGAATTTGGGGCGCATAACGAACAGATCGACAAGGCAGCACTCGCCGGAGAAGCTTGGGTAAAAGAGCCGGCACAGATCATCGCTCGAACGTTCGGCGGATTTTCCGAAATGCGATCAAAGACGATCGAATTCAAGGCGCCGACAGCCGACGAAGCCGATTCATTGTCCGTTACGATCACGAACGATGGATATTTGGATGATTCGGTTCGCGGCGAAAAATATAGCCTGGAGCTAAAAATGAACGAGCAAGGTGTCTGGAAATTCGTTACGGCGGCGAAGGCATGGCGTTGTCAACCCGGTCGCGGAAATCAGGACTATTCGACAATAAAATGCACGTAGTCGTCGTGTAGTATGTTCCGTCTCGAACTCAATTGTTCGAACCAGGTATGGCCATTAAGGTCACGGAGCTGAAAATGAAAAGTACTAAACTATTGAACCTATTCGCGATTTTGCTGCCGAGCTTATTCTTCTCGGACTAGCTTCACACATCTGGAAGCGGTCAGCACGAAGATAGGGACCGCAGCGACAGCGCCAGCGGCGCGGAGAAAGCTCATGCGCCGGTAGGTGCGATAAACACCCATTGCCCGGTATCTGTAAAGTGAGAACGTCAAAGACGCCAGGGTTAACAATTAATTCGTCAGCCGGGCTGCCCAAGGTGGTCACGAGGAGCTATCGGACTGTTTTAAGTGCATTGCGAGGGCGACCTTCCCCCGACTCGAGGTATGCGTATTCAGCAGTAGTTCACGGCTCCAACCCTGTGCGCCGCAGAAGGTCTCTGAATCTTGGGTCGGAGTGAAGGCTATCGAACACTGGATCTACTTTGAGGTGCTTGACGGTAAACGGATCCCTTTTCTCATAGGCTTTTTCAAGCCAGACGAATGCCTGGTCCTTATCCCCGAGGCCGGCATAAACCAGTGCCACATCAGCCGGCGAAACATACCGTCGCTTTGATAGCCCCTCAAGTTTCTTGAGCACTGTCAACGCCTCTCCCTTTTTGCCCGCTTCCGCGTAGGCGTGCCCCAGCCAAGCTACCACGAGGAAATCATCTTCGGAGAGGTCAGTCGCCTTCTGCAACTCGGCGACTGCTTGTTCATGCATTCCCTTCTGAGCGTAAGCCTTCCCGAGAAAGGCGTGCGCATAGTAGAAGTTCGAATCCATCTCAATCGTTTTCAGACTTTGTTCTATACTCTCGTCGTACTGTCGCGCGAAGTGATACGTCGCCCCCACCATTACATTGATGATCAGGGAGAGCGGATCAAGCTCTTGCGCTTTTCTGATCTCCGCAATAGCTTCAGGGTGTCGCCCCATAGTGGTTAAAAACTCCGCGTACCATTGGTGTGCCGTGGCGTAATTGGGGTTAAGCATAATAGCCTGCTTGAATAATCGCTCAGCACCTGGAAAGTCCCATTCGTGCTCATGTTTGATACCTGCGAGCATGCAATGGGCTTCGGCCAGCGTCTCGTCTATTTCAAGCGCCTTTAGTGCCGCAACTCTAGCCTTTGGGATAGATTCGTTTGGCGCAAGAACGTGGTAGTTCGTCAGCACTCCATAGCAGTCGGCCAGTCCGGCATAAGCCAAAGCATAGTTCGGGTCTTTGTCAATCGCCTGCTGGAAGTAATCAATAGCCTTCTTAAAGCCCTCCACGTTCCGTTTGTTCCAGAAGTAGCGGCCTTTCAAGTAAAGCTGGTACGCCTCCGTGTTTTCGGTGTGGCGCTTCGTCAGTCGCGCATGCTCCGCGCCGGTCAGTTCCGGCATGAGAGCGCGCGCCACCTGTTCTGAAATCGAGTCCTGGACGGCGAAGATGTCGGTGAACCGCTCGTCGAACTTTCCGGCCCACAGTGGCGCGCCGCTCCGTACGTTAACGAGTTGCACCGTCACGCGCAGCCGATCTTCAATTCGCTGCATGCTCCCGTCTAGTACCGCCTCCACGCCCTGTTCGCGCCCGACTGCGACTGGATCCTGGCCGGGGTCAGTGTACTTACGCACGGCGCTGGTTGGGCGCACGACAACTGCTCGAATGTTGCCGAGTCTGGTAATCAAGGCGTCGGCCATACCCAGTCCGAGGTACTCGTTAGCAGGATCGGCGCCGATCATCTTGAAGGGCAACACGGCGATTGACCCCACAGCAACGCGCGGTTCATCAGCGCGTCTGAACCTTCCTGAAGGCCAATAGTAACCAAGTGCGACAGCGAGCCCCGCGAACGCAGTGATGACCAGGGCTTTGAAAATTACCGAGGAGACTCCAGGATGCCGGGACGCGCGACTGAAGTGATCCTGTTTGCGAGTTAGAGTTTCTCCGACTCGCCGCGTGCCCGTGTCGTCCCGTCCCCCCGTCTCATTATTCTCTTCTTCCTCTTCTACAACGAGATGTGTCCGACTGTACTTTTCCACCAAGAGTGCAGCTGGCTCGTCTGCCACATCTTTCACGCCGGCGACGAAGCTGTACCCGCGCCCAGGTACTGTTACGACGTAGCTGTGATCCTGAGGACCCTCACCGAGGGCCTTGCGCAACGCAGAGATATTGCGCGTGAGGTTGTTCTCTTCTACCACGGTGTCGGGCCAGACGGCGCGCATCAGATCATCTTTCTCAATGACTTGTCCGTCCTGGCGCACCAGCACAAGCAGAATGTCAAAGGCCTTCGGGGTGAGGGGCTGCGGCGTCCCATCACGCAGCAGAAGGCGTTTCGTCGGGTCCACGCGGAACGGCCCGAACTCGTAAAAGTGCTTTTTCTGGCCTTCCATCAGCGGTTTCACATTTTTTCAGGAATTTTCCGTGGCCTTCAATGACTCGCCTTCCGTCCTGCGGATACCGTGTGCCGCGTGTTAGGAGACGGTGCCGCCGGCGCGGGGTTAACAAGGCTTTCGGTGCTGGTCTCATTCTAGGACCGAGGCGGTGGGCAGAGCAATAAGGATCGCTCGCTTCTGCCTGTTCAAGGCGAAGCGAAGAAGAGCGGGAATGATTAAGAGACGGAGAACAGAGATCACTGTCGAGTCGCAGGAACTCTTCGTAGTCGGCAGCGCTGGTGCCTTAGTCCAGGCATGGTGCCGGGTATGTGAGAAGCCGGTGCGGATGATTTCACCGGAGCAGGCGACCATCCTCACCGGCATGAGCACTCGCTCTATCTACAGAATGGTAGAAGCGGGAGGGGTCCACTACACGGAAACGTCCGGCAGCCGCCTGCTGGTGTGTCTCAGTTCGTTGCCGAAAGTGTAAGCGCTTTGACTGGGAAGGGAATTAAGGAGATGGAGATGTCATTCAAAGATAAACACGCGCTGATAACCGGAAGCTCACGTGGCATTGGCCGCGGCATTGCTCTGAAGCTTGCGGAGCAGGGAGTAAGAGTCGCCGTCAACTATTTCCAAAATGGGTCTGCTGCCAACGACACGCTCGATCGTGTGCGGGAGCGGGGCTCGGATGGTTTCACCGTGCAGGCAGATGTTTCGCGACCAGAAGAGATCAGACGGATGTTTGAGAAGGTCGGTGAGGAATTTGGCAAGCTTGACTTCTTCGTGAGCAACGCACGAACAAGCCTTCCGAGGTTTTATCAGAAGCCTCTGGAGATCACGGTGGAACAGTGGGACTCGGCGATGGATTCGCAGGCCAAGGCGTTTCTGATCGGCGCACAACAATCGGCCCGCTTGATGGGTGATGGCGGCCGGGTCATCGCGATCACCTACGCACCTGGCAGCCGTACCGGGAGTTGGCAGCCTTGGGTGGCAATGGGCTCCGCGAAAGCGGCACTCGATTCGTTGGTTCGCTACTTCGCTGTGGCCTTGGGCCCGCGGCGAATCACAGTTAACGGCATCAGTCCGGGAGGCATCTTCGGCCCGCCCAACGTAATCGAGGGAAGCGTCTTGCGCGCCTTACCGCAAGCAGTACAGGACGCCACGCAAGCTTGGCATGAGGGCGGTTGGACGCCAATGCGCCGCCTCGGAACCCCGGAAGACATCGGGAACGCGGTGGGAATGTTGTGCAGTGACGAAGCTAGCTTCATCACGGGACAAATTCTTCACGTAGATGGCGGTGCGTCGATCATGGACAGCATTTTTCCGCTTGAGATTCAGAGAGGGTAATCCATCCGGATACGTTCAATCGAACGGAGGAATCCCTTCTGGGCGGGGGTTAGCTTGAAGCCGCACTGAGAATATCAGGGAGACTTTAATCATGATGAGCACAAAAACCATCACCAAAAGCGCGACGATGTTGTTGATCGCGACGTTAGCACTTACAAGCTGCAGCAAGCTGGGTGAACAGACCACCACAGCCGACCCCAACGCTCCAACATCACGGCCAAATAATCCCGAAGGTCAAGTACAAGCTCCCCGACGTGTCGAAGAGGCCGAATGAATGAGTCAAAAAGGTAGTCTGATTACCACTCTGATAATGCTTGTGGCGTTAGTCGCTGTGCCGCTGAACTTCAATTGCTCCGCGCTACCCGTACAATCAAACGTCCCTTCACTGCCGGCTGGTGATGGGTCCTGGATACTGAAGATCACCACAGTTGACAGTAGGTTTGCCCCGGACCCTCGCCTAAACAATGGATTGGTTATCACTTCAAAGGGAGAGACGGACGGACTGTCGATCTACTCTTGCAAACCCAGGCTCTCCGCTGAAGAGTTGCGAGCGATTGCACAGACAATATCTTCAATCACGTTTTCCGCCTGGTCTGCCTGGAGCAACATGCACATTACCGATTCCTGTATCACCGGAGTCAACCTATCTCGCCGCGAAGACGGTGGCACAGAGCGAACTTACACCGCGTCATGGTTATGTCCTGCAGCACCGCCGCCGAATATGCCCTCAGACCTCGCCGCCGTGTACGAGACTGCTAATAAGATCAGAGACGATGTGATTAATCGTTGCAAAGATGAATACGAACAAGACGTCGAGTCCCTCCGACGAGAGATTCAGACGAAACCGGACGACGCTGGGACCTACGAAAGACTGGGCGATCTCTATTCCACCGGATTTCGCTATGACGAAGCAGTCGAGGCGCACAAGCAGTCGGTTCGGCTAAAACCTACGAACGTGGATGCAATAAGCAAACTAGCCGAGGCGTATCGTCGTTCAGATCATGACATTGAAGCAATTGACACTTACAAACAGTTGCTTCGCCTGGAGCCGAAGGATGCCTTGTCGCGCGATGCATACACGGCCCTGACTGAACTCTATGAGGAATCGAAGCAATACCGGGAGTCCATTGACGCTTACAGACAGTTGCTTCGAATCGGCCCGAACGATGACCAGACGAGAGAGTGGACGGAGTACCAACTAGGCGAGTTGTACTTCAAGCTTGGTGACCACGCTGCGGCGCTGAAGCAGTTTGAGACACTCAAGAATCTTGGTTCGTCTCAAATATGGAGCCTCTATGGTGATTACGTGGATCAAGGCTTACGCGTTGATCCCAAAGACAAGGAAATTCTCTTCAAACTGGCGAATGCGCACTACTACGTTAACAAGTATGAGAGAGCTATCGAAGCTTACAGGGCAGTGCTCCAACTCGACCCTGCCAATCACTCAGCGTATAGCAGACTGGGCCT
Organism: Pyrinomonadaceae bacterium; assembly: GCA_023717565.1. Taxonomy (GTDB): domain Bacteria; phylum Acidobacteriota; class Blastocatellia; order Pyrinomonadales; family Pyrinomonadaceae; genus PSRF01. The sequence continues at coordinate 9,824 of JAMQPI010000684.1, forward strand.
ATCCTATTCGCAGTTGGACCTAAACGAGGAGGCGATCGAAGCGCTTAAACAGGCAGTCAAGCTGAATCCTGAGGATGCCGGCGCTTACACCAGTCTTGGGCGTATTTATGATCGGCTGAGTCGGTATGGTGATGCACTCGAAGTGCTCAAAGAAGCGATTCGCCTCAAGCCGGATGGGGCGGAGGCCTACGGTTACCTTGCGTGGGCAAGTAACAAAACGGGTCGGTACGCGGAGGGGCTCACCGCCGCCAAAAAGGCAATCAATCTCGAACCAAACAACGCGTTGGCCCACAACGAAATGGGCAATGCATTGATGGGGCTGGATCGAAGCCTTGAAGCAGTCGAATCTCTTCAACAGGCTGTCCGTCTCCAGCCGGATAGTGATGCAGCCCACCACAATCTGGGCACGGCCTACTCCAACCTGGAAAGATATGACGAAGCTCTTGAAGCTTTCAGGCAAGCGCTTCGACTCAACCCGACTGACGTTGCCACGCATAGCAATTTGGCTTCGACTTATAACGAAATGGGTCGGCACGCCGAAGCTGTTGATGCTGCCCGTCAGGCGATCCGTCTCAAACCAGATCTATCCAATCCACGCCGGCACCTGGGTTACGCATATCTAAAAATGGGCAGGTACAGGGAAGCAATTGCCTCTCTCCTGGAGGCAGTGCGCCTCGATCCCGCGTATGCTGAAGCACACCACAATCTCGGCCTGGCCTACCTCGCTTTGCGTAACAGAAGGGGAGCGCTGAGGCAGCTCAGAATTCTCCAGAACCTGGATCGTGACTTAGCCAACCAACTTAACGTGGAGATCAATAAATAGATTCATGGTCCAAAGCCACTGCGACTTAAGTTCGGTCGCAATAGACTCTGGCCGGCATTAATTGGCCTGAAGTGACGTGCATAAAAACTTTTCGCTTTAGTTTCCCCTCTCGGAGTTCGAGGAGTTTACACAAATGACACGATCCCCAAACACGATCGCACAGACAATCCCTTTCAGCACAGCTCCTTTTCGAGATGTTGCAGGCGGGTCAACAAGTCAGCACAAGTGCCTGGCGCGCGTCGCATCGCTGTTGCTGATCCTCACCGTGCTTGGCTGTGCTTGCCGTAAGCAGCCTGCGGCAGTAGAGGTCGAAGGCCCCATCCTCAGCATGATCACCGCGACCGGCTTCGATGACAAAGGAAAACCGCAGAATCCCAGCTTCGGCTTCGCCTCCACTGCACCCCAGTTGGTAGTAATCGTGCACGTTGGAGAACTTGATAGCGGCGGACCGGCCTCAGGCGCACATTTCATTCAACTCGAAACAGTTGCGGCGGCAGCCCCTGAATCTGTGGTCAACATCGCCTGGTATCGTGTTTCGGATGAGAGTGAGCAGAGACTCTTTGAGCATCAGGTGAAGGTTCAGAGCTACGACCGGGCGTATTCCATCGGCAAGAGTAAAGGAACACTCCTGGCTGGAAACTACAAGGTTAGGGCGACACTAGCAGGTCAGACGCAAGAGACGGAGTTGCAGATTAAGCCGGAGAAAATCAGGAGTGCATCTATTGCTTCATCGCAGGTGACTGTGACGAAAGCGTCCGCCGTGGGAGATGGTGACGAAGCGGAACCAGGCGAACCGCCCGTCGATGGAGGCAGCGGAAAGTTGGAGGTGGACCAGCTTACCCCTGATGAACCTGGGGACGCGTTGGATACTTGCGACACAGGCCTGAGCGCTGAGCCTTCGCGCGCGGACCGAGTGACATTTTCCATGATGCGAAGATGTCACAGCGGTGCTCCCGCAGGCTCACACCGCTTCTTTGCCAATCTCGAAGGGGAGCGCAGTTCTGACGTCGGTGTCCTCGACGACGTTCCGGGAAGACTTCGAGTCAAGGCCTTTGCAGTGAACCCCTGTTCACTTCAGGGAAGCAAAGATCTCCCGGGAACCAGAATATACTTCTTTTCTCCGGATTTACCTGAGTTTGGTTCTAGTGATTATCGGTTGGGTCCGGATCAAGACGCGCCCACCGTCGCTGTCAACTCGTCGCCACGCAAGGGCACAAAGGTTAAAGCAGGTGACGCGATCAAGATTGACGCCACGGCGTCAGAAAGGCGAACCGGAGGAACCTGGCAGACCGGCGTGCAGCGGTTTCAGCTAGTACGGGAAGGCTCCGGAAGGAAGATCGAAGAGCTGATCCAGGAGGTCACTGATCCCAGCCGCTTTCCCAAACAGTGCGCGCAGAAGTCTTGGAGCAAGGTGCTCGGGGTCAGCTACACGGTTCCCAAGCATCCACCACCAATTATCAAGCTGTGCGCCATTGCCGAGGACTACGCCGGGAACGAAGGCTTCAAGTGTGGCGAGTTTCCGACCGGGGATGTCTGGGAGGGAACTCTGCGGACTGCCGTCACGGTCGCGGTGCTCGGTCAGACGTGCGCCGGTAGCTGGCAAGGCAAGATCAGGATAGTTGTCGGTGAAGATGGAATCGCGTCCGGCGAGATTACCGTCGTTGATGCGCCCCCGAACTCCTGCGGCGGAGGCACCTACGCCATCGCAGGCTCGAAATCGCCAATCAAGGGGGTTGTCAACGATTCCGGATTCACCTTTGCCTTCAGTCAATTTATAGGAGGGCAGGTTGAGGGATCTGCCTTCATCCAGAAGTCGGGACGCAACCACGCCAGCGGCACCGCCACTCCGTCTTACAGCCCATCAGCCGGCATAACCAACTTCTTCGTTATGAAGTTTGACCTGACATGCAAGACCTGCGGACCGTGAGTACCGGGAAGTAAGGACTTGAAAGCACAGATCGAAGAAAGGGGTACGAGGAGTGTAGTATCGCGTAGATGCAAGTCGTTACGTTGCGGACTTCTCATTCACACTGCGGCTCTAGCCTGGTTGTAGAACTCCAGCGTCGTAGATTGCTTTGACACCGGGCTAAAGCCTCGGTATGAATGAGAGTCTAGCGTACCTGGTTCTCTCGCCATCTCTATCTCGCCAAATAGCTTCGATGAACCCAGGCTCCGTTCTGCGCCATGTCGCGAGTCTCAAAGAACAAACTCTTTTCCGTCTCGCGTCTGAGCATGTGAGTTCGTTCAGTGACCTCGTTCGTGGATTCCTGTCCCCGCTCGGCATCAGCAAGAAAGTCTCTTATTGCATCGGCGGAGACTGTTTCCGTTTTGTCACTTCCGGAGCGTTCCGCTACTGCTTCTATGGCAGTGGTCCTGAGCAGCTTTTGCCAGAATCTCTTAAACAAGGCGTCTGAAGCATAGACATCGGCGCTGTTGAGTTTGCCGTTGATCGCAAACACGTAGCCAATCACGTCGCTCTTTCCTTCAACAATAGCTGAGAGAGTTTTGGTATAAACTAGGGCCGACGCCTGTACCTTCTCGTTCTCGATGGTTAACTGCAAGCTCGATCGTGAAGCCATTGATCGTGCGTCAGCGTTAACACTTCGGCTCAATCTGACTTGCGCCGCGTCGACCCTGTCCCAGACCTGGGCTTGCGAGCGAGATTCCTTGGCGGCCATCTTTAGTTCCCTGGTCGCAACCATGCCATCAGACACGCTGAATTGGTCTGCCGACTCTGCTCCGCGCTGCTGCCAACGGCCGTGTTCGACACAAAATGCATCTATCGGTGTCTTTCCTGAGTGAGGGGCCACGATTAGATCAACCGCGAGTACGCGGTCTTGCTGGCCCCCTTTCACAATGTCGCCGGCCTGGACGAAGACTTCATCAGTTTTAGACAAGTTTTCGATGGCGAGTTCGTTTACGTCGCTCGTTTCATGCACGATCACCAGCTTACGTTCCATCGCTTCCTGCAAAGGCATGAACAGCTTGCTGTTGGCTTGATCCGGTCCGTGGATCAGAAAGATAGTGAGGTTCTCGTAGCTGAATGGCCCAGACAGGGAATAGTTGTTGACCGGCAAATTGCTTTTGGTCGGGGGTGTTTTTGGGCCTCTCGGCGGAATAGAAAACTTCGCGAGCGCAAGGCCTACGGTGAAAGTTGCGACGGAAATCAGTAAGGCGAGCGTCTTTCTTTTCATAAACACCTCGCTGGAATTGGTAGATTCTCTGGTTGACTATTCCTTGAACGCACAGCTCAGCTGATCTTGCACCGAAAAAGAGCGATGCTTTCGTCACCGTCGATATTCCTTTTAGACAATTGAGAGGCGGGAAAGTTCCGTGGGATCAGTCCCGTCGCGCAATAATGAGGATTTGGATCATCAGCGGACTAGTCCA
>JAMQPI010000206.1 GCA_023717565.1 Pyrinomonadaceae bacterium
TGGCGAGGAACAGCGCCTCATTCGCACCATGATCCGCAAAGGCTTTAGGTTCGTCGGTACCGTGCGCGAGGAAAATGCTGCGGTAATGCTGCCGATGGAACCAGAGGTTGGGTTGCGCTTACCTGACCGGCCATCAATTGCAGTGCTGCCGTTCGTTAACATGAGCGGCGACAAGGACCAGGACTACTTTGCCGACGGGATGGTTGAGGACATCATCACCAGCCTCTCGCGGATCAAATGGCTGTTTGTCATAGCTCGTAATTCGAGCTTCGTCTACAAGGACCGCGCTGTGGATGTGAAGCAGGTTGGCCGCGACCTGGGTGTTCGCTATCTCCTCGAAGGCAGTGTGCGGAAGGTGGCGAACCGCGTTCGGATTACGGGTCAACTCGTCGAGGCGGAGGACGGCAGCCATCTCTGGGCCGAACGATACGACCGCGATCTCAATGACGTATTCGCACTGCAGGACGAGATTACAAGTAACGTGGTATCCGCCATCGAGCCCAACGTTCGTCAGGCCGAGATCGAACGCGTTAAGCGCAAGCGTCCAGAAAATCTTGGTGCCTATGATCTTTTGCTTCGTGCTCTGCCCAACGTGTACACCTGCATGCCTGAAGGTGCCGCCCGGGGGGTGCCGCTGCTCGATCAGGCGCTAGCCATCGAGCCGACATACGCCCTCGCCCACGGCTTTGCCGCCTGGGCCAACGAAATTATTTATATGCGCGACGGTATGCACCAAGAGAACTTTGAAAAGTCGATCCAGCATGCCCATGCGGCGATCGAACACGGGCAGGATGATGCAATGGCGCTCGCGCTCGGTGGCTTCAGCATTGGCATTGTGGCCCATGATCGCAAACTTGCCGATGAAGCGTTCGAGCAGGCGCTTGCTCTTAGCGCGTCCTGTTCCTTTGTATACTCTTTCGGTTGCGCGTCAGTCTTATACGGCGGCGATGCGGCGCGCGCGATCGATTGGGGAGAGCGTGCGATCCGCCTGAGTCCGCTCGACCCAGCGAACTACATTCCTCAAGCGACTATCGGAGTCGCTCTTTTCCTGCTTGGCCGATATGAAGAAGCCCTCGCGGCAGTTCGCCGGGCGTTGCAACTGAATCCGGGTTTCAGCATTTTGCACGGATGGCTCGCGGCGGCACTCGCGAAGCTCGGCCAACTGGACGAAGCAAAGGCTTCAGCCGCAACGATGTTGACACTTGATCCCGGCTTCACCATCAACGGCTGGTGTTCGGCAGTCGGTTTTGCGCCTAACGTGAGGGATATTATGGCGGACGGCTTCAGGCTGGCAGGCCTACCCGAATAGCGGTTATCCTGCCTCTCAGCGACGCACTAAACCTTGGGCGTTCTAGATTCGAGTTAAGAGTTCTGTCGTCGACGATCTCTCAAAACAGAAACGCCCGGATCAGACTACACCGACATGGCGGGCAATGAGGTTGCCGGGGTGCTTCAAAACGTCGAAAAACAGAAATGAAGATGGGGCTAAGATGGTGGCGCGACGTGTTGATACGAAACCAGACCAAGCGATACCTTGACGACCGCTAGGCCCGTAAATACTGGTTCGTATCGTTTCGTAAGACTAGGTGATGCCGATTTCAAAGGACTTAAAATCCGTTGGAGTAGGTGGTTCTTGAAAATCAGGTGTGACGAGTCAAATTCGCGTCATATATATAAGAACGTACATAAGAACGGCAACAGGGTGAAAACTGCTGCTCGCTTGTAAGTTTAATGTGGCCAAATTGTGTCCAGAATTGACAGCACTCAACGAATAGCGAACTGCAAAGAATGGGAAGGAATGGAAAACCTCGCAGAATTCTTAGTGGCTGCAACCTTAGTAAAGGCAAATACTTAAGTTTTTGCCGAGATGGTGATTCATAACCCCAAGGTCGGGAGTTCGAGTCTCCCCCCCGCTACCAGTTTATTTCCACTCACCCACCAGCACGAACGGCGCCCAGTAAAAAGGCGCGCTATGTCTTTTGCCGGAGATCATTGCGAGCTGTGCTTCCCGAATCGCATCGGACGGCGACGGGTTTGGCCCAAGCAGGTGCTGGTAAAAGTCGGCCATTAATTCAGCTGTCGGTTTATCCGCCACCGACCATAGCGTGACGCCGACTGTGGTCGCGCCCGCATACATGAACGCTCGGCTTAAACCAGTAACGCCTTCACCGCGCTTTACCTTGCCAAGTCCCGACTCGCATGCTGAAAGCATTACGAGGGGGGCGCCAAGCCTGAGATTGAAGACTTCACCCGTTCGCAGAAAGCCGTCGTCGTCGCTCTTGTTTCCCACCAGCGACAACACCAAACCACTAAACTGTGGGCGCATTGCATCGAGTACGCCGTGAGTAGCCAGGTGCAGCACGCGATAGCTTTGAATGTCGCGGTGCTTTAGATCGTCTTCGTTGGCGCCGAGATCGAGCCACAAGTCTCCCTGCGCGCCGGACGCTTTTGCCAACCGCCCAATCTGTTCAGCTTCGATCCTGGTTCCGGCTAAGCGCGGCAGAGTGAGCGGACCACTCGACTGGGGCGGACCATTAACATCAGTCACAGCGCTATCGAGCCCGAGGCCGCGGGTCACTTCAGCTCGATTGGAGGTCAAACCCGCTTGCAGTCGAGGATCGTTCGCACTGAATACGGGATCTGCGACCAACAAGATATTCCGCCCAACAGCCCGTTTTTGGTCTCTCACGGCGGCTATGACCGATGCCGACGGCGCGTAACCTACTTTGTTCGTTTTGATCAGGTAATCGAGCGAGCTGTAATCGCCGCCGCGATCAGTTGTGACTAACGCTTCAAACGGAACGAAGTTCAGCGCGCCATCCGCCACAATAACCAAGCGCCGGTTGCCAATCATGGATGCGGCCGGGGCCAAAGCCACTTTATAGAGCGCGTGCGAAGCCCGCCTGAAGGCAGCAGTGTCTGTGGCCGGAGCTGCGGTGCCAAGACCCAGTCCTCTCTGTTGGTCGGTTGTTGGCACGTCAACCCCAACGTTGCGTCTTTGCAATCTCGGGGGAATCAACTGGGCGCGAAGATCCATTGCCAACTGGTCCATGGTCGAACCAGCAGGTAGCTTGAAGAGGGCAGCGTTCTGGCGAGTAATGACCCACAGGTAGGAACTCTGCTCACCAAGGCTGTACTCAAGCAGCGCTGTCTCATCATCCAGGACTCGTTGCTGAACTTCATCGAGTGTTAAGGAACGCGTATGGACCAAAGAGTTAAGGCGCGGACTGGCGGCCTTAATCTGGTTCTCAAGACTCTCAAACTCAGCAGTGAGTCGTTCCAGCTCAGCGTCCAATTCAGTGACGGTTTGTTGCGGCGTTTCGCCTGCAATCGAAACACCTGTGAGTTGCGCGCCAATCCGTTGCTGGTTCGCGAGATTTTCGGTTCGGCGCTTGATAAGGTCGGGCGGCACTCCGGCCGAAATCACTGCGTGGCCGTCAGCCAACACGTCAAGTAGCGAACGCGCTCGCTTCTGTTCCGCGATTCGAAAGCCGGCTGCGGTGAATCGTAACGAACTTCCCGTTGCAGCCGTTGGTTCATTTCTTTTTGCGGCCAACGCCATTTCGGCGTTCAACGCAGCAGCTTCCTCAAAAACCTGTCTGGTAGTTGAGAGAAAGGTCGTGCGTGCTTCATGACCGCGGATACTTCCTTCAACGACCTTTTCGATGCTCGCCTGGGCCTCGCGATAAGCATTTTCTGCGTCAGTCAGTAGCTTTGCAGCGCTTTCTTGTGTTTGACGAGAGGCATGAGCCGCGCGTCGATCGAGGGGATCCTTGTGTGTTGGCAATCGCGCTGTCTGAGCGCGCTGAGACAAGGCCCAAAGAGTTTTACCCAAACCGGCTCTTGCGGCCCACTCCAGGTCAATTCGACGATCGCGACGGGCGAGTTGAATTGCTTCGTTATAGCGAATTCGCGCGGCGGCAAGATCTCCTTTGCGGAATAGTACGTCACCCAGGTTGGTGACTGCTGCGACACGGAAGCGCGTGGCTTCCTGATATCGCCCAGTTGGCAAGGATGCAGCAGCCAGCAACTCCTGGAAGTCTGCTTCAGCAGCTTGGTGTTGGCCCAACAGGTAATCAGCTCGGCCTTCTCCGAGTTTGTTTCTTGAATAGGCAAAGAATGTTTTGTGCCGAACCATGTCTGTTGGAAAGGGTGGAGCGGCTGGTGATCCGAACTGCGCGAAAACTGCTTTGGCCTCTGCGATGTTATCCAGCAGCAGATAGGTTTCGCCGATCTTGCTTATCATCAAACTCGCGTTAAGCATTTCTTTGTTCGCAACAAATGCCTGACGCGCACCCTGGAAGTAACCAAGCGCAGCTTCATATTGGCCTTCCTGCAAATACAAATCGCCGAGGGCATC
>JAMQPI010000227.1 GCA_023717565.1 Pyrinomonadaceae bacterium
CAACTCGTGGCGAAAGTTGACCCGACGCTACCGCGCTACGGTACTGACCTCGACCCCCTTTGCGTCTTTGCGTGAAAACCTTACAAGTTGTGCCAGGCTTCGTTGTTGGATTCGTTCGACTCGGCAACGATCCCAGTTGCGTCAACGTTGAGTTTGAAGGTCGTAGATTGGAGCGAGACGTTGTTAGGCAGGATGCTCTTCGCGTCAATGACTAGCCAGACCTCCGCGCCCGCGGCCAGCGCTGGTACGTTGACGTGAGTTCGCCTGCCGACCGCGACGCCGTTGATCCTTCGTACTGTCAGAAACAGCCGGCACGCCCCGGAAGCCGCATTGCCTGTGTTGGCCACCTGCAATCGCAGCGCCTTGTTGTTGGTGGGCGGAAAGAGAAACTGTTTGATTATCAAATCAGGCTGCGCCACGTTGGCTCTCTTGTTGGTGGGCTCTTTTGAATGAGATGCTGCGTTTCCATAGCCCATAACGCCAATTGAGTCCCAACCAAAACCCCCTTGAACGTCGGCGTGAGATGTCGCCAGCTTTTCAGCTTCCGATTCCGTCATCCCAGCCTTCCGCTCCTTGGCTGCTTTTTGTTTGCCGCCAGCTTTCAAGCTACCTGTCACCACCGTAAAAAGTCGCGAGCAAACGCGGTTGGAGGTGTATTTCTTTCCAGTCCGACGGTCGGTCATAACTATGTAAACGCATGGCGGACCTTTCTCACCTGACGGCACGGCGAACCAGAGGCTATCCAGATCGTCAGACGAACGAAGAGCGCAAAAGCCGTACAGTCTTTTATCGCCGGGCGACCCGAAGATCTCAACCCATGTGCGTGAGGCGTTATTATTCTCGCCGCACGGCGGCAGATTCGCAGAGGGCAGCCAAAGGAAATCAGGATGACTGGCGCGGTTTGTGACACTCAGTTTGAACCTGGTCCCCTTCGTGCCGTTCACCTCGTACGCATCCTTCCCGACGAACGCCAGTTGCGGGTTGGGTAAACTCGAGGCCGCTTCTCTATCTCCCACGGCTGGATTTTGTGCTCCAACAAGAACAGCTATACAGAAGATCGAAAGCAGGGCCGCAGCGCTGGTGATTATTCCGATGCTTGCCAAAACGACGCCACTCAGCGTCTGGTACCTCTTGCCGTTCTTCGGCGTGAGAGTTTGCCTGCCTAACGAATTTGTCATGACCGTCTCCTTTGCTGAATGGCTCTAGATTTCTGCCTCGGTGTTCCTTTCGTTCAGGGTTCACCCTGTAAGGGCGAGATGTCTATAGCACTGGACGCCCAACACCACCTCCGCCGCCGTTCGGAGGGGCGGAACTCAACTTGGCCGGTATTCATCAAGTATCGTTCCGCCCCTCCGAACGGCGCAGGCACATTAATTATGTCCGCTCTATAAACATCTCACTTCTACGAAGTGAAAACCGCCACCCGAAATTGAATCTAAGGCACAACGGCCTCGCCCGCCCTCCGTTGCGTTAGTGATTAATTTCAGTTGTTGTTTGAGACCAACTTCTCGCCGACACGCGGGATCCAGCAGGAGTGATTCGTGTCCTCAAACAAAATTCTTACGCTGGGCAACTCTGTTCCTTTTAGATTGCACTTCGAGTAAGCGAGATTCCAACCGGTGCGCACATCGAAATGAACGTGGGGTGTGCTCGATACACCGGTGTGCCCGGAAAGCGCGATCTTGTCTCCCCGCTCGACGGTGTCGCCAACTTTGGGAATTACACTATTCTGACTCAGGTGCCAATAGGTGCCGAATGTTCCGTCGCCATGATCAATGACGACATAATTGCCGACCCCATCTTTGCAGAGGTCTTTGCTATTGAGACTGTTTTTTGATTCCGACTCAACCACCACGTGGACGCGGCCGCCGCGCGACGCGCGAATGTTTTGTCCACTCTCACCCTTGCCGTCGTTGTTTGAGTCGAACACGAAATCCCAGGCGAAGGCCTGTAATCCAGTCTTCGCTCCGCCGCCATGAGCCTGCGTCGTATCGTCCCAGTTTCCATTTGAAACCCTCCAACCGGCGTCATTGTCGAAAGGCAGCCGGTAGATTGCTTTTGGAT
>JAMQPI010000229.1 GCA_023717565.1 Pyrinomonadaceae bacterium
TGCAAAGAAAGCGACTTGCTGTTCGACTCCGTCCTCCCAAAGCCGAAAATCCTCCTTGGTAAGATCGGGAATGTACCTGCCATTGCGATCCGTAACGCTCACCGGGAGAGTGACGAGCGTGGTCTCAACGCGAATGACGTCGCCTTCGCCAACTTCTTCGGGTCCGCTGTTGACTGTGGGAGCCTGTACGCCTGGTTGCCCTGCTGTTGTTCCTGCCCCACCAAGCACCGGTGGTTGAGCGGTGGGGGCTGACGGCGTCGGATTCTGGCCTACCCGGCGCGCTCGCGTCTGGGCGGTCAAAGGGCTTACCAGGGTCGTGCTGAATAGCGAGAGGAGCAGCAGGCAGACGAAAGACTTCTTCATGGGTCAAAACTCCTAGTAAGGGCGAGGCCAGTTGGCGACATCTTTTGATGCCTCGGCGCGAAAATAGGTGCTATGCGACGCTTACCGGAGGGAGAGATAAACTGTGGCTAAGATACGCCGAAGATCTGGCTTCTGCAAGCGTTTAACTCCAAACCAGGTCCTCAGTTTGAACGCAGTCTAAGGGCGTTCCAGATAAAGGGAAGAGTACCCCACGTTTGACCTCGGTGCTGGGGCCGAAACGCGAACAGAACGATTCGTCCCTTGCCCATGGGGGCTTCGGCGAGGGCGATCTGTCCTCTCAGTTTATCTTCCCCCAGCAGCCAGCCCGAGCGCAGCAGATTTGTCTTCGCGTAACGGGCAATAACTCGCACTCTGGGGTGCATTGCCTCAAACGCCGAACTATTGATGAAATAGGCATCAACATTGTGGGCCATCCCGCGGGCGAGAGCCTGGGTGCTATCCACGTCGAGCGACAGTACAGAACCCGGACAATAAAACTCGGAGGATGGGAGTCCTTCAAGAGAATTACGCAACGGTAGGTTGAACTGCTTGATCGGCAACTCACAAGCAGCATCAAAACAGATAAGTGTGCCCCCATCCTCTACGAATTGTTTAAGCCTGGTCACACCTGCTGTTGAAATACCCCCGGTGAATTCTTCGGGATATGTTCCGGCGAGATTGCCCCCGATAATATCGCGGGCACGCTGAGAAGGCAGAATAATGGCGTCGTATTTCGCCGAAAGATCCTCTTGTCGCAGGGCGGCATCGTAAAGAGAGTTGTAGGGAACGTTGAAGCTGTCGAAGATGAAACGCGTCCAACCCTCGTCCATGTTTGAGGTCCAGGACCTGTAGATTCCAACTCTCGACCCCTGTCTCAGTGGGTTCACGATCGGAGAGGAGTCCGCGGTTTGCAACGGGAGCGCCAGGTCCTTACGAACTTCGTTAACGTCGCGCACTATTGTCATCCGCCGATCAGCAGGCGCCTCTTGAAGAGCGACGACTGCTGGGACATCGACACCTAATTGCAGTGACAGAGTCCAACCGGCCACGTCATAAGGAGGCTCTGCTTCGCCTTGCATGTTAGTCCGATTTGGATAGATCTGGGGTTCCAACAAGGTCAGAATATTTCGTCGTTGTGGCTGAGCCAGAAACACGATGTAGCTACTGAGAGGCACTTCGTGAAAATGAAACGCCTGAGCGATGATCCTTCGGTAGCTCCCCAGCTTGTCAGTTGCCGAATTGGTGCGTTGCAAAACTTGAGGTCCATAGGCAACGTGCAGCTCCCGATCGAGCCGGTGGACCTCTATGCCCTGATCTATCAAAACGCCGACCAACTTAGCCACTGCCTCATCGCGGCCTTGACCAGCAGGAATTAGGTAGGCAATTGGCTCCTCTGGCAGGGCGGTTGTCGACGCGTTTTGTTGGCCCAACTCATAAAAGTCTCTCAAATACTCGGCGCGATATTTCGCAGCCATTCCGAGTACTGACCGCGCTGCAATCAATTCCATTTCCATGATCTCTCGCGGCTGCCATTTGCCACCCGGCCAGGGCTTGGGGAAGTTTGTTGCCGCTTCGAGCGCGTTACGCATACCCCGTGACGTGGATCGGGCCAGCTGCTCCGATGTTACCGTTGTGGGAGTCATCAGTTTGGCGCTCGCTGCCTCGGAGAGAATGCCTATGGAATTATGAAAGTAGGGCGCGGTACGAAAACCCCCATGCCACCAGGTGTCATAGGTTGAGTTTGTAATCACTCCTTTGATACCCGCAGCCTGTAAGTCGGCAGCCATCCGCAGGCCAATCAGGCCAACGTGCCGCAGCAGCAACGGCGAAATATTTGGATTCGCAGGATCGGTAAACGGAGGGACAAAGAGCCGCGCTCCATTGGGCCCGGCCTGATGGATATCGTAGACAATCTGCGGAAACCACTCCTTCCAGAACAGGCGCGTGATGGCCTGGGTTTCTTTCAGATTGAGGATGAACCAATCGCGATTATCATCGTGGCCGGCGTAGTGATGATAGAGTTCCGGCGGCTCTTTCCCCTCGAATGGAGTTCCGAGCGTTCTCCGATACCAATTCGCTATGATGTCGATACCATCGGGATTGGGAGACGGGATTAGTATCAGAATCGTATTCTGAAGTATTTCCCGAGTCTCTGAGTCCTCGGCGGTAGCCAGCTCGAAAGCGAGTTGCATCGACATCTGGGAGGCTACGATCTCGGTTGAATGGATTGAGCATGAGATGGCTACGACTACTTTGCCGTCGCGGATCAGTTGATCGCGCTCAGCCGCCGTCGGCACATTGCGGGGATCGGCCAGCTTCTGCTGAATCTCTTTCAGGTGGTCAAGCGCGAGGAGGTTTTCGCGGGCGCTAATCAAGACTGCGATGAGGGGACGGCGAAGTGTCGACTGCCCGATCGTCTGGACAGACACGCGGTCTGAAGCCTTGTCCAATCCTGCAAAATAGTCTGTAATCTGTTTCCAGTCCGCAATCGTCCGATCATCGCCGGGTGTGAACCCGAGTACCGAACGCGGCGACGGAGTTGCTATTCGTGCCGCGTCAGGTGTTTGGGCATTGACCAGATCCGCCTGGCTAGAAGCTATCAAGACGAGGAGAAGCGCGAGACAAGCCATCCGCAGCGGCTGATGAGACATTCCGAAAACCCTTCGCAAAAGTTTTTTGATGAGAGTACGGCGACCCTGAGATCGAATACGGCCGAGTCTAGCACAAACGGCCGCTTCAACATCGCAGGGCGGTTGCACTATTGGTGGTCTCTGTTTGTAGCCGGCGCTCTCCTGGTTATCATTGGGACACCAGTGCTGCTGGTGGCATGGGTAGCGGGAAAACATGAGCTGGTCTATCCATGGGCGCTTTTTGGCGGACGCTACTGGCTGCTGTTGAGTGGCATGAAGGTGTCTGTAAAAGGCCTTCAACTTCTTGATCCGAAGCAGACCTATGTATTCATAGCCAATCACCGATCTTATCTCGATACTGCTACGCTTTTTGTCTACACTGGCCGCCGCATTGGAATACTGGCTAAGAAGGAATTACTGAAGGTGCCGATTCTGGGATTCGGCATGGGCTTCGTGAACATCATGGCCATCGACCGGTCGAATCGAGAGAGAGCGCTGGCCACCACGACCGCCGCAACCGAGCGGATTCGATCAGGAATCTCGTTCGGCGTTTTCGCCGAAGGGACGCGAGCGAAACCTGGGCAGTTTTTGCCCTTCAAGAAGGGGGCATTTTATATGGCCGTTCAGGCGGGAGTTCCGATTGTGCCAGTCGCGATTAGGAACACTGATGTCCTAATGGGCAAGGGAACCGGTCACTCGAAGCCAGGCACCATCGATTTCGTGCTACTTCCACCGGTAGCAACAATCGGGCTTTCATCTGATGAGGACGTGCAGGCTCTCGTCAAGCAGGTGCATACAACCATCGCTCGGGAGTTGGGCGTGCCTGAGTTAGAACCGAGTTAGGATGTCTTAACGTTTAGGGCTTTGGTTTGGCGGGCGGAGGCTTTAATTCCTGATCCGGGAGCTCAGAGCCGTCGACTTCGATTACCTTCACATCAGCGCGGGCCGGCGCAAAGTCGGAGTAGCGAACTCTCATGCGAACGTGCAGTGGTCCGGCGTTATCGAAGATTAGCTCTTCGTCGGCATACGTATAGGTCGGAAACCAATAGCGTCCACCAATCTGTTCGCGATAGGTCTCAACTACCGGAAACTTGTTAATCTTAGTCTCGGGGATCCCTTTGCCCTTCGTTTTGACAATCTGCAGATCCTGATCATCCACCCAGACGCGACCGATGAACAATCGTTCCTTGATCTTCTTGGGATCTGGAACCACCTTGGGTATCACTTCAAAAACATATAGATTCAACTCGTCGATCTTCTCTTTTCCAACATACTTAATGTTGTATTTGTCGACCTTCGAAGGCTCCAGCGCAAATGGCTGAATCCCACCCAGGTCTTCCAGGTCTTCTGGCGTCACGCCGCTGAAGGAGGGCATTGGGAAAAAGCTAATTTTCTCATAGCGGTTTCCCTGGTCATCAAAAGTAAAATTCGAAACTCGATGATATTCGCCCTGTATTTGGCCCCCCATTCCCAGACTTTGGATCATCGCGTCACGTTTGAAGGAGTAAAGGTTGAGTGCTTTTCGAAATTCGGTTTCCTTGGCCGTAAAGGCTTTGATAATGCGGTCGATCTCGGGCTGGCTGAGGTTATCTGAGCCGGCCTCATTTTGAGCGGAAACCATCGGGCCGGCCGTCAGGCCTGTCAGAATGACTAGAATGGCTGCGGCGATGAGGAGTCTGTTTCTTGCCATTTTCCTAATATCCAACTGTAAAAACGAGGTTGACCAGCTGTACCGGAGGGTTGGCGAACACCCTCTCAGATGCTCACCTTACGACTAACTGTTGCCAAGCAGAGGGCGGTGAAATCCCCCGGGGCCATCTTTGGGTGCCGAAGCGGGAGTTTGTTATTGCAAAGCTCCTTGCAAATAGTGTAAAGTGCGTTTCACTGAATAAGTTACGCTTTGGTTTCGCCCCTAATCAAGCTGACGCGAAGTTCGAGAGTGGTCAGCCTCTGAGGCTCAGATCGACGGGCGGAAGAGACAAAAGCAGAGTTTCTAAAGGTCCTCACGTCGGTGATGAGCAGCGTCAGTGATTCCTGTGAACCTACAAGCGCTCACGCGCGAAAGCAACGCCGAGCGGCCGGGTTGCTACATGGGAAACGGCGCTATATCAAGCTTTGGGAGGAGCTTGATAGAAGCTAGAAACCGATGATGTGCGCGGTGACATTGTCGCTCCTTCTGGGCGGAGTGGCATCCTGATCGCCGCGCACACCCCAGCTTCTTTTCTAACAAAAGAGAGAT
>JAMQPI010000230.1 GCA_023717565.1 Pyrinomonadaceae bacterium
GACAGGGCAACTCTAGAAGGTGTGCTTCGTTACCAGCTTACTGATAGGGAGGCGCCTTTCAGATTTACGGACAAGTTTGTCTGGCGCGACGGACGTTGGCAGGCTGTCGGCTCAGAAGTTTCGCAGATAAAATAGGATTCCCATGTCAATCATTGGCGACGCAATCGAATCAACCAAAGCCATCATTCAAGGCATGGCTGTCACCCTGTCCTACATCCCGAAACAAAAATGGACAGTGCAGTATCCAGAGGAGCCGGTTACCGTGCAGCCTCGCTACCGTGGACAGCACCTGTTGCACGTCGATGAGTTGGGCCGAGAGAAGTGTGTTGCCTGTTTCCTCTGTGCGGCGGCGTGCCCGTCCGATTGCATCTATATCGTCGCCAAAGACGATCCTCGACCACCAGAACAGCGAATCGGTGTTGATGAACGCTACGCCGAGGTCTACAACATCGACTACGGGCGCTGCATCTTCTGTGGCTACTGTGTGGAGGCTTGTCCTAAGGATGCCATCACTCACGGATACAACTTTGAACTGTCCGTCTACAACCGCGCCGACCTCCTGAAGACCAAAGGCGATCTCCTGATCACAAAGCAACTCCAGTCAAGGAACTACCGGGTTGCCTCGTCGCATGAGGACGTCGACTCTGAATATAAAGAGGTGTAACGACTTTCGAGCGTCGCCACCTCAATTCGCCATCCCCTTTCAGCGATGCCTTACCGCGATTTCCATTACCGTTGGGAATACAAACTAAAGTCGAGCCCCGAGCAACTCTGGTCTTTTGTCGCCGATACCAATCGTTTCAATCGTGATGCGGGCGTGCCGGCGCTGGAGCCCGCCGAGGGTAAAAAGCAAAGGCTGCGCAATGCGCGCCGGCGTTTGCGTCTTTCATTTCTGGGCGTGCCGGTGGAATGGGAAGAGCAGCCGTTTGAATGGATTAGACCGTCACGTTTTGGCGTTGTTCGCAAATACAGCAAAGGTCCAATCGCTGAGTTGAAGATACTCGCTGAACTGTCGCCCCTCGGCGGTGGCGGATCCACATTGGTCTATCAGATTTGGGCCACACCAAAATCGGTACTAGGTTTTCTGCTCATTCCGCTTCAGTTTGGTTATGCTATCCATCGAAAATTTGCCAGTGCCTTCGAGAGCTATGACAAAACGGCGTTCGCAGAAATTCCAGTGCCCGTCGAGTCCTCATTGCCGGAACTCTCCTCCGCGGTACTCTCCAGGCTGGAAGCGATGAAGGGAAAACTGCTGGCTGATGGCGCAGATCCCCAGGTGGTAGATAAGCTGATCGACTTCATTGAGCGCGCAGACGACTTTTCTCTTTCTCGGTTGAGACCGTACGCGCTTGCGGATCAATGGAGCGAATCGCGCCGCGCCGTTCTGACCGCCTGCCTGCTTGGGACTCGCCTGGGTCTGCTCGACATGCAGTGGGATCTACTGTGCCCGCTCTGTCGTGGCCCGCAAGAGAGCGAAACGTCCCTGAGTGCCATCAGTTCCAAGGTTCATTGCGAAACCTGCCGCATTGATTTCACTGTTAACTTCGATCGCTTCGTCGAAATCACGTTTAAGCCAAATGCTTCTATCCGTCGAGCTGAGGTTCATGATTACTGCATGGGCAGCCCCCAACGAACGCCGCATGTGATAGTCCAACAGCTATTGGCGCCGCACACTAGCCGTGACCTTGTGCTGCCGCTGGAGGAGGGAAGTTACCGCCTGCGAACTCTGGAACTTCCGGGCGAACAATTGGTCACCGTAACCGCCGCAGGCGCCGCGACGGCGACGGCGCGGATCTCTGATCGCGTTTTCGGCGAAGAGCTGAAACTGGCGCCTCGGACAACCTTGCAACTGGAGAACGCGAGCGACGCCGAACAATTGTTTATTCTCGAGCGCTTGCAGTGGAGCGATCAAGCAGCAACTGCAGCCGAGGTGACCGCACTGCAGATCTTCCGAGATTTGTTCTCCAGCGAAGCGCTCCGTCCGGGAGAGCAAGTCTCAGTCGGCACCCTGACCGTGCTTTTTACAGACTTGCGCCATTCCACTCAGCTCTACCGCGAAATTGGCGACGCGACGGCCTTCGGTCGCGTGCTGAATCATTTCGATGTATTGAAGAAAGCGATTGCAGAGGCAGATGGCGCCCTGGTTAAGACCATCGGAGATGCGGTGATGGGCGTCTTTCGCGATCCGGCGTCAGCTCTGAACGCAGTATTGACGGCCCAGGAGATCCTGGCGACACCGCCCCCGGGGACCGAGCCGCTTACACTGAAAGCTGGAATGCACAGCGGACCTTGCATCGCCGTTACCCTGAATGATCGGCTCGACTATTTCGGATCCACGGTGAACATGGCGGCACGCCTTGAAGGGTTGTCAACCGGTAACGACGTAATCATCTCGCGCCCGGTTCATGATGATCCCGATGTGCGGGAGCTTATCGATGCGCCGGATACCGATCTCCAGGCAGTTCCCTTTGAGATTGTGTTGAAGGGATTTGACGAGGAGCGATTTGAATTGTGGCGGGTGGGCAGGAAGACAGCGGCCGCGGCCACGAGTTCACCAGTTAGTTTAGGAGTTGATTGAAACTGGTAGGGACTGTGCAATCGAACATTAGACTAACGAAGGGGCGGTTTCATTCAAAGACGCAAATGTCCGATATGCTTCAGCTTGTCGTCAGGATTGGCAACACTCTTGCAATGATATTACCCGTAACGTCGCACATTGAGCTTTTCCAATCCTGACGACAAGCTGAAGCATATCGGACATTTAGACTTTCAGTCTCTATGGTAAAACTTCTTGCGGATCGGCCTTGATTGGAAAGAGAGAG
>JAMQPI010000245.1 GCA_023717565.1 Pyrinomonadaceae bacterium
TGTTCCAGTAGTTTCGGCGTTGGCAGGTTCGCGAATTCAGAGGTAACGCAAACTCGGCCAACGCCCGCACCTTCAAACGATTGGACCGAGAGCTCGTAACGACTTCGCAACGCCACACATCCGCGTCTGCCTATCTCGAACAAAGCCGCTCCTGGGCTGACCCGGCCTCGAAAGGCGTGTTTGATCTTTCGCGCTATGGTCATTGAATCAGCAATAATACGTTGTAACTCGCTCTGGTGTCGCTCCAGCAGAATGCCGTTCGTCCCTACCACTCTGGTAGTTTAGAGTTCAAGCTTTAGCTTGTGCGTACCGAAGGCACAACCTAAAGGTTGAACTCTGAGCTTCCAAACTCTGAACTTTCGATTCGCAGTGAACCAGTAGCTGCTCGGACAGCTTCCTTGACGCTTCTTTGTTGCGTGATAGACTGACAACTCGATGGATTTTGATAGCAGCGGAAGAGCGCGCCCACTAGAACCAACTTCTACCAGCGTACAAAATGCTTTGGCAAATTCGACTCTACCGGACATTTCGCGCGTAGTAATCGAGTCCGAGGAATCAGGCGTTCAGCTGAACCTGGGCGACCTCTGGGACTATCGCGAACTGCTCTACTTCCTCACCTTGCGTGATATCAAAGTGCGTTACAAACAAACGCTCATGGGCGCGGTCTGGGTGGTGATCCAGCCGCTCATGACAATGCTCATATTCACGCTGATCTTTAACAAATTTGCCCGGCTTAATACGAAGGACATTCCCTATCCGCTCTTCGCGTATTCCGGTTTATTATTGTGGACCTTCTTCTCAAACGCCGTCACGAGCGGCACCTACAGCCTGGTAAACAATTCGCACCTGGTAACAAAAGTTTACTTCCCAAGATCCTTTATTCCGGCGGCGGCGGTGGGCGCAGGTCTGGTTGACCTTGGTATCGCGTCTCTGCTCCTCATCGCGCTGGCGATCTATTACGGCGTAAGTCCATCGTGGGGCGCCCTGATGTTACCCTTCGTTGTCTTGCTGGCCGCCATGCTGGCGCTGGGGACTGGCATGCTGGCTTCCGCACTAACCGTCAAGTATCGCGACCTGCGGCACGCGCTACCCTTCATCATGCAGTTTTGGATGTTCGCCTCACCGGTCATATATCCAACCAGCATCGTGCCGGAGCAATGGCGCTGGATCTTGCTGGTCAATCCTATGACCGGCATCCTCGAGGGATTCCGCGCGGCGCTCACCAACCAGGCTTTCGATTGGACCATGATCGCTATCTCTGCGGTGGCGGCGACAACTCTACTGGCGGTGGCTTTCTACGTATTCCGAGGACTTGAGGACACTTTTGCTGACGTGATTTGAGTCTATGCCAGCGACCGTCATTCAGATAGAAAATGTCAGCAAGCGTTACCGCATCGGCGGTATGCATCCCGGCTATATGACTTTCCGGGAGATGTTGGGCGACGCGATCGCGGCCCCGCTGCGGCGTCTGCGCGGAACCAACGGCGATTACCAATTGCTCTGGGCGCTACGCGAAGTCAACCTCGAAATCCAGCAGGGTGAACTGGTGGGGATCATCGGCCACAACGGCGCTGGTAAATCAACGCTCCTAAAGATCCTTTCGCGTATTACGAGGCCCACTAAAGGGCGAGTGGAGATTCTCGGACGGGTCGGCTCGCTCCTGGAAGTAGGTACGGGCTTCCACCCCGACCTGACAGGTCGTGAGAACGTCTACCTCAGCGGCGCAATACTCGGCATGCGCCGCGTGGAGATTGAGCGCAAGTTCGATCAGATTGTCGCCTTCGCTGAGATGGAGAAGTTCATCGAGACGGCGGTCAAGTTTTATTCTTCGGGCATGTATGTGCGCCTGGCCTTCTCGGTCGCCGCCCATCTCGAACCGGAAATCCTGATCATGGATGAGGTTCTGGCTGTTGGCGATGCGGCCTTCCAGCAGAAGTGTCTCGACAAAATGCACGACATCCGAAGTGAAGGACGCACTATTCTCTTCGTCTCCCACAGCATGCCGGCGATAACGCGGCTATGCAAACGGGCCATCCTCCTGGAAGCCGGCCGAGTCGTAGCGGATGGTGAGCCGCACACAGTCGTCAACCGCTACCTGAGTTCGAATTGGAAGGCAGGCTCCCAGCGCGAGTGGGCGGAGGGCACTGAAGCGCCGGGAGATGCTATCGTTCGGCTTCGCCGCGTCGGTGTGTGCGACGAACACGGCGAGCCAACCACCGTGGTAAACATCCACCGGCCATTTCGGATCGAAGTGGTTTACGACGTTAACGAAGGCGGGCATGTGCTTCTTCCAGTCGTGGAGCTTTGCAACGAGGAGGGCACAGAGGTTTTCAGCACCCACGACACCAATGAGGAGTGGCGGCGGCGCGAGCGTCCTCTAGGCCGCTATACGAGTGCTGTGATGGTTCCCGGTAATCTGCTGGCCGAAGGCAGCCTGCTCGCGCACGTTTCGTTGATGTCACACTTTCCGGCGACCATCCTGCACCTTCGCGAGACTAATGCGGTGGCCTTTCAAGTTGTAGATACAGATGAAGGCAATTCAGCACGTGGCGACTATGTCGGGCCCATGCCCGGAGTGGTGCGCCCGCTGCTCGAGTGGACCCACCAATCGGAAGAGATCACGGATTGAATATCAAAGACCAGATTGGGAAAATCCTGCCACTTGGAGTCAAGCTTCCTCTAAAGCGCTTGTTGTTCGGCACCCTCAACCTCGGACGCTCGCGATCTTCCAAGCTGACTACGACAGCGCTACCACCGGTAACCACTCCCGATCTAGCCTTAGCCACCGAGACAGCGAACCGGGAACCCAGGCCTCAGATCATCGTCTTTGACGATCGGGTTCCGACGCCGGATCGCGATGCGGGCAGTGCCCGAATTGTGAACATCCTGAAGTCTCTTGCGCGCATCGGCAACACAGTATTTGTTCCGATGAAGTCTCTTCCCGAATCCGAGGAGTTTTTGTGGAGAGCGGGGATCGAAACCGCAAACGTAGTTGACTACGTCCGACTAATGAAGAACCGGCACTTCCGAGTAGCCATTCTGAGTCGGCCGGAGGTGGCGAAGGGGTTGTTACGTTCGATCCGACGGACAGACCCGAAGACTAAGATAATCTTCGATATGGTGGATGCTCACTTCATCAGGTTGGGCCGCGAGCACGAGATCACCGGGAATCAGAAGCTGGCCCGTGAAGCACGTCGATCCAGAGATCGTGAGTTGGGCTTGGCCCGTGCGAGCGACCAGGTGTGGTGCGCTTCAGAGGCAGATAAGAAAGCGGTTGCCACTGTTGTTGCGGAAGAGCGGCTCGTCGTGATCCCAACTATCCATGCCCTGCAGGATCGAGGGAAGCCGCCTGAGGAAAGAGAGGGGTTGCTGTTTATCGGCCAGTTCAGACATAGACCTAACAGCGACGCCGTGAGCTACTTCCTGCGAGAGGTATACCCGCTGATCAAGCAACGCCTGCCGTCAGTAACGTTTAATGTTGTAGGTAGCGGTGCCTCTCCTGAGATCGAGGCTTTTAACTCGTCTACTGTGAGGGTAATGGGTTACGTTCCCGATATCACTCCCCTGCTTCAGAATGCCAGAGTCTTCGTAGCTCCTTTGCGTTTCGGCGCCGGCGTGAATGGAAAGATCGGGGAGGCAATGTCATACGGAGTGCCAGTCGTTACCACCTCAATTGGGGCTGAGGGCATTGGGCTGACGTCGGGAGAGAACGCGATGGTCGCGGATGACCCGGAGGAGTTTGCGAATTGCGTGTTACGGGTTTACGAGGACCTTGAGCTCTGGAACCGGCTTGCGGAATCGGGCTACCAGCACATTGAAAATCATTTCACTCCCCAGGTCGTCGGCCAGAGGATTGAGCACGCGTTGAAACAGTTGGGTGTATTGGGTTCCGCCTGAGCCTTGCCGGTTAGCTTTCCTGCAATGCGTCGAGGATGCGGTCAGCGGTATTTCCGTCCCAGAGCGGAGGAACGTGGCGGTTTGAAGTCAAAGAGCCGTTGAGAGCTGCAAAGGCTGCAGTGGTAATTTTTTCGCGGTCAGTGCCCACTATGGTGTTTGTTCCCATCTCCACTGTGATTGGACGTTCGGTATTCTCGCGCAGCGTGAGACAGGGAATCCCGAGCACCGTTGTTTCTTCCTGCAACCCACCGGAGTCAGTCAACACAAGCCGCGAGTGGCTATAAAGACCGAGAAAATCGAGGTAGCCAAGTGGCTCGATCAACCGCAACCCCTTCGCTCTTTCAATTCGTTCACCGAAGCCAAACTCTGCGATTGCCCTTCGCGTTCGAGGATGAACGGGGAAAACGATGGGCAAACGCTCGCTGATTTCTTCCAGCGCACCAATGATTCGTTCCAGCGTGTCCCGGTTATCGACATTTGACGGGCGGTGGAGAGTCAGCACTGCGAAATCCTGATCCGCGATGGCGAGAGCTTGCCTGATTGGTGACTCTTTAGCGCGCGGGAGTTGTTTGAAGATCGAGTCGATCATGACGTTGCCAACAAATCGGATTCGCTCCGCGGCAACTCCTTCCGCGCGAAGGTTCTCATCAGCATCTTGTGAGGGCGTAAACAGAAGGTCGGAGATCTGATCGGTCAGCAGCCGGTTAATCTCTTCCGGCATGGTCCGGTCGCGACTGCGCAATCCTGCCTCGACATGGCCGACCTTTACGCCTAGCTTGGCGCAAACCAGCGCGCACGCCAGGGTGGAGTTCACATCACCCACAACCAGCACCCAGTCTGGCTTCTGTGCTAGCAAGACCGGCTCAAACTTCTCCATCACTGCGGCTGTTTGCGCGGCGTGAGACCCGGAACCGACCTCCAAGTGAACGTCCGGCTTAGGCAAATCGAGATCGCGGAAGAATACGTCAGACATCATCGCGTCATAGTGCTGTCCGGTGTGAACAACAAGCGGCGTGAACTGCTGCTCACGCCGCTTCATTGCATCCACAATAGGCGCGACCTTCATGAAGTTCGGCCGCGCGCCGACGACATTAATAACTTTGAGCATGGACAAGCGACGGTCACCTTCCAAAGAGTCGGTCAATGACCTCATCTCTGCCGATCTCAAAATGTTCAGCAACGTCGTTAAGAATGCCTGAAAGGGTGCCGAGTTTGAGCGGATCGTGTCGTGGGATAGTCACGTGGTGTTCGCCACCTTGAGTGGTTGTTAGTCTCAGATGACTTCCAGCCTGGCGGGTGGACTCGTAACCGAAAACCTTTAGCCTCTTTACTAAATCTTCACCCGAAACATCGCGCGGCAGTTTCATGCGGCAATCACTTCTTCACGGACAAAGTGGAGACGAATGATTTTCGGTCCTTGTCCGTTGTCAAAATGGCACCGAACGGCATCCCTCACCTGGTCGCGTAAGGTTGGCAAGTCGTCAGCCTCAGTAAAGATCGAGGCTCCTAATGCACGAGCGGTGTAACCCCCTTCCGGGGCATCCTCTATCAAAAAAATCAGTTCTTCCATGGGTCTGGCTCCTTGAAAGGCTTACAACCGAATTATCCGCGCCGTACTGTCCCGTCGTAAATCCCCATTGAGAGCGTTGCGAGTATCAACTATCAGCGACGCCAGCTGGCAAACGCGGCTGTAGTCGATCCCGCTGTGATCGGTGACGATCACCAGGCAATCGGCCGCGCGCAAGGCTTCGTCAGTTAGTGGTTCTGAAGAAAGCGGCTGACCGCCTCCTTCCGTGTGTGCATCATCGAAGCGTATATCTTTCACGAACGGATCGTGGTAATGCACATCAGCCCCTTTGGCGCGTAGTCGGTCTATGATCGAGAGCGCGGGACTCTCGCGCACATCATCAATGTCTTTCTTGTAAGCAACGCCCAGGAGCAGGATGCGCGAACCATTCATGGCTTTGCGGACATCATTCAACCCATCAGACACCAACTGCACCACGTGATCAGGCATGCGCGAGTTGACCTCTTCAGCGAGGCCAATGAACCGCGAATCGAACCCGTGCTGTCGTGCTTTCCATGAAAGGTAGTGCGGATCCAGTGGAATACAGTGGCCGCCAATTCCTGGGCCCGGATAGAAAGGCATAAATCCAAAAGGCTTGGTTGCCGCCGCGCTAATCACTTCCCAAGTGTCAATGTTGAGCGCATAACAAAGCCGGGCCATCTCGTTAGCCATGCCGATGTTTACCGCCCGGAAAGTGTTTTCCAGTAGTTTCGCCGTTTCGGCTACGCGCGCTGAACTGACCGAATAGACGTCCTTTACGATTTGCGAATAGAGAAACGCGGCGGCTTCGGTTGAGTCAGGTGTAACCCCGCCCACCACCTTGGGAATGTTGTGAGTTTGAAACTGCGGGTTGCCGGGATCCACTCGCTCGGGTGAAAACGCGAGGAGAAAATCCTCATCGAGTTTTAGTCCGGTCCCTTCAAACATCGGCAGCAGCACCTCATTAGTGGTGCCTGGATAAGTGGTTGATTCCAAGATGATCAACTGTCCGCGGCGCAAACGCTTCTGGATCTCTTCTGCAGCCGCCAGGATGTATGAGACATCAGGCTCTTTGGTCTTACGCAGCGGGGTGGGAACGCAGATGATGAGCGCGTCGCACTCCCCCAGCTGGTTGAAATCAGTGGTAGCGGTCAGCAGTTGGTCATCGACGAAACGCTTCAGAGTGGCAGAATCGACATCGCCAATGTAGGAGTGGCCGGAATTGATTTGTGCGGCCTTGTTCGCATCAACCTCAAATCCAGTGGCCTTGAATCCTTTGCCGGCAAACTCAGCCAGCAATGGCAGGCCAACATAGCCCAGGCCGATTACACCCACCCGTGCACGTTTCTGGGTAATTAGGGAGGTTATTTGTTCCTTGATCATCTAGGGGGTTTTCCTCGTCTTCCGGGAGAGCGAACGGTCGGATCGCTCAATTTAGTAAGCAAGCAAGACTAGGGGAGCGCTGCGCGCAGTGTCAAGGCAGGTGTATTTTCTCAGCGGTGGGTCGATCTTGCCCTAACTCGTAACATGTCAGCTCTACCACAGAACCATTTGCCTGGCCAATGGATCCTATGTTCAACCAGGCAAGCACCGCTCAATCACAGAACCATTTGCCGTAGCCAATGGATCCCATGTTCAACCAGGCAAGCACCACTCAACCACAGAACCGTTTGCCGTAGCCAGTGGATGTTGGTATTCGACAAGGCCCTGACCCCAGCAAAGCACCGGCAGCTAACAGGCACTTGACCCAGCCTTGAGTAGCTGCCGTCCTGGTTGAGCTTAGGATCCATTGGCTACGGGCAAGTGGTTCTGTGGTTGAGCGGTGCTTGCCTGGTTGAGCATATGATCCATTGGCTACGGCAAACGGTTCTGTGGTTGAGCCATGCTTGAGCTGGTTGAGTTTAGATCCAGGTACACTCGTGTTCAGTTTCAATATCTCAGGCGGGGGCCAGCAGATCTCTCCAACGCTAGAAACTTTTCTTGACAGCCGAGGTATCAAACACTATATCCGTCAGTCACCATGAACGACGGAGCAAACGATTCTTCCACCAAACTCATCCGCGGGCTGAGTCGACTCGACGCCACAATGATCGTGGTCGGTTCGATGATCGGTTCCGGCATCTTCATTACTTCGGCTGAATCTTCCAGACTGGTGGGCGCGCCGGGTTGGTTGCTCGCCGCCTGGGCGCTGGCCGGCGTGCTGACCATCACCGGCGCGCTGTGCTGCGCGGAACTCGCCGCCATGTGGCCGCGCGCCGGAGGACAGTATGTTTTTCTGCGCGAAGCCTATGGTCCTTCGATCGGATTTCTGTTTGGCTGGTCGCTCTTATTGGTCATTCAAACCGGGACTATTGCGGCAGTTGCTGTGGCTTTCGCCAACTTCATGGGCGTACTGACCGATCGCGTTGCCGGCGATCGTTATCTCATCGCGCCTTACGCCATTGGGAGCTACGCGATTAGTCTCTCGACTCAGCAACTCGTAGCCGTGGCAATGATTCTGTTTCTGACAGTGGTCAATACGCGCGGCCTGAAAACCGGAAAGTTCATTCAAAACACTTTCACTTTCACGAAGACGACTGCCTTGCTGGGTTTGATCGTGATCGGACTTTTCTTAGGCTGGAACGATCAGAGCGCTGCCTACACTTCCTCATGGTGGAAGCCCTGGGAAAATGGTTGGACACCAAATGCTACCCAACTCGGTTTTGCAGCCGCCACCGATGGTACCCTGGTTTTAGCGCTCGTCATGCTGCTCGGACGCGCGATGGTAGGACCACTTTTTGCCCAGTCTGCCTGGAACAACGTGACCTTCACCGCGGGCGAAGTTCGCGATCCGGGGCGGAATTTGCCTCGTGCACTCCTGTGGGGCTGTGGATTGGTCGTTGGCCTCTATCTGCTGGCAAATCTCGCTTACGTTGTGACCTTGCCGCTCTCGGGAATTCAAACGGCACCGCAGAACCGCGTGGCGACGGCTACCATGCAGGCCATCCTCGGTCCACGGGGAACCATTCTGATGGCCATCGCGATCATGATTTCCACGTTTGGTTGTAATAACGGTCTGATTCTGGCAGGAGCACGCGTCTACTACGCCATGGCCCGTGACAATCTATTCTTCAAACGCGTAGGCACTCTAAACTCGCTCCACGTACCCGCCATTGCTCTCATCACGCAGGGGATCTGGGCCGCGCTTCTCACACTGCCTCGCACTGTTGCCTCTAATCCTCAAACCGGTGTAGTTACCTACGGCAACGTTTACACTCAACTGCTCGAGTACATTGTTTCAGCGGATTTGGTTTTCTATATCCTGATGGTAGGGGCAGTGATCGTGATGCGATACAAAGCTCCGCAACTGGAACGCCCGTACCGAACGTTCGGCTATCCGCTCGTGCCGATAATCTACATCGTCATTGCAGGGCTCTTCGTTCTTGACCTGGCGTATCTGGCACCTTCCACCTCGGGTATTGGTTACCTCTTCGTACTCACGGGCATTCCGATCTATTTCGTCTGGCGGCGCAATGCCAGTTCCGTCTAAGAACCTCTATCGTTGTGAACACACATTGGTGATGATATTGTCCGGCGACTTGGTTCCGCTTGATCAAGAAGGAGAATCCGATTCCAATGAAAGACAAAGGCAAGTTCGCGCATAAGGCGGTCATCCTTTCATTGCTGCTGGCCTTCCCGCACCTTTTGACTGCCGCACTGCCTGCGGAGACGGCAACGCAGACGACAGCGGATGCCGCAGCGAAGACTTCCAGACTGCTCCAGGAGTCGGGCTACGCACACCGCAAGACTGGCGATCACACTTGGTTGATTGAACGTATGGAGACGAACAAGCCGCCCATCCTGGTCGCGAATGGCCCGGATTTTCTGGTTGTCGGCATCATAGTTGCCGAGAAGAAGAACATGAGAGTTTCAGCTGACCTGAGTCTTAAACTACTTAAACTCAATCACAGCCTCGACTATGTTAAGTGTGGCCTTGATGCCGATGACGATCTCTTTGTGCGATCGGAAGTTAGAATCAGGGTGACTGATCTGGCGGCCTTTAAGGCCCTGGTTGAAGGTGTGATCAGCGGCGCCGATAGAGCATATGCGGAGGTGAAACCGTTTCTTATTACGCCATGACGGTGGTCGCTGCTACTTTATCCACTCATCTGCTATCTCAGTTTCGACCTTCACCGGCACCGTCCGCAGATATTCTTCGCCGGCCGCGCACATCGCTCGCTCAACCTTTTGCGAGATCTCTGTAGCCTGGTCGGCATCGGCTTCCACGACAATTTCATCGTGAATGATGTTGACTATTCGGGCAGTAGTGTCGCGCAGTTCATCTTTCAAAAGACGCAGAGCGCGTTTTAGGATGTCGGCGCTCGTGCCCTGGATGGGAGTGTTCTTGCCGTTCCGCTGCGTCATGGAAATCTGCTGCCGATCATTTTCATCATAACGAAAACGAACCAGCCGCCCCGAAGCCGTCCTCGCCTGGCGTTCGTTGACCGCTCGGCTGGCAGCCTCTCGCAAGTATGTATCAAGCCCTCGATAGGTGGCGAAGTACTTGCGCAAAACGTTCTCTGCTTCCGGCACGGTCAACCCGGTCATGATCGAAAAACGCTGGGCGCCAATACCATAAACCACCCCAAAGTTTAACCGTTTGGCGAAATCACGCTGGTCCCTGGAAACTTGGTCGAGAGGTACATTGAATACTTGAGCGGCGGTAACGCGATGCAGGTCGGCGCCGGAATTGAATGCCTCGATGAAACCTCGATCGCCGGAGAACTCAGCCAGAATGCGCAATTCAATTTGCGAGTAGTCAGCGATTACCAGTCTTCGTCCAATCGGATGGCCGCTGAAGCAACGCCGGTATTCGGGTGCATGAGGTACTTGCTGGATGTTGGGATTGGTGCAGGAAAACCTGCCGGTGGGGGCCCCGATCTGTCGAAAGTCAGCGTGCAACCGGCCGGTCGTGGGATTGATCAGCTCGATCATATTTTGACCATAGCTAGTCAAAGCCTTTTGCACGGTGCGATATTCAAGCAACGTTGCGATAACCGGATATTCGGCGGCCAGTGGCTGGAGTTTCCAATTGCGGGTTGAGTCGGGAAGGCTGATACCCAGGCGTTCCAGTGCTTTAGTCAACTGCTGGTGAGAATCGAGATTGATATCGTCCCGCTGCGGCCCACCAAAGAGCGAGCCTTGCGTGGATTCCTCCGCCAGGATCTCCTGCAGCTCCTCGGCCAATTCGGCGCGCCTCTTTTCAACGATCGCCAACTGTTCGAGCCAACGATCCTTGTGCATGAAAAATCCGCTGAGCTCGATGTCAGCCACCGGCATGACACATTCGAACTCCAATTGAGCACACTTGACCAGGCCCTCAGACTTAATCCGGTCGATGAGCTTCTCGCGCAATGGCAGCAGGATGGCCGCATCACGTGCCGCGTACTCCAACTGCGCTTCCGACAGCTCAAAGTTCCAGTTGCTCAGGCGCTCGCTTTTGTCGACCGACTCATTAAGATAACGCGAGGCCACCGTTTCGAGGCCATGCCGCTCTTCAATATCGCCCGCGCTTATCAACTGGCTGGCGAGCAAACTGTCAAACACGCCGCCCAAATCCGCGCCCAGGTTGTGCTTGAGAAACTTCGCGTCGAACTTCGCGTTGTGAGCAATCTTGATGGGCCGCGGCGCCTCGAGCAGTTGTTTTAACGGCAGCAGCGCCTGGTTATTCGCAAATCCTCCGTTGCTTCCATTGGCGAAGGCGTCGAGGTCGATGATGCTGACACCGTCGGGAGCCGCGAGTTGAATCAAACGCAGCCGACCCGTGTAAGGATCGAGTTCGGTTGTTTCTGTGTCGAGGCCGATTGCGGGCTGGACTGATAACAGTTCTACCGCGTGCCTGAGTTCATCAGCCGTTTTGATTACTTTGTACGTCACAATTCCTGAGATTCCCCGTGCTCAACTGCGCATTTGCGAGATATTCGTAGTTACGGATCGCGCTAGATAATGGCCGCACGATCGCAGGAACACAAACATGATCCACTAAACCACATGAAACAGCACGAAATAGATGCTTTAGTTTGACGCTACTTTGTAGGATCTGCTGGAGAACTTCCCCGAAAAGTTGGCCGCTTTTCAACTGTGCTTAGGTTATCCGCCTAAGCAGGCTGAGCTCGTGGCGGCGCTTTCACCATAATTAGCATTAGTACGGCCGCAGTTGCGCCCAAGGTGCCGCTAACTAGAAAGGCAGTCGCCGGCCCCCACCAGATCCACAAACCACCCATCAGCAGCGACGCGGGCAACACGGTGATGCCGAAGGCAAGATTATAGAGACCGTATGCGGTGCCACGCTGTTCCGGTCTTACCAGATCCGCGACCAGAGCTTTCTCCGCCCCTTCGGCAAGTCCAAAATAGGCCCCGTAGACTAAGAACAACACCCAAACAGAGATCGCATTGGTCACGAACGCGAACCCGATATAGACAGCTGCGTAAAGAATCCAACCCGAGACTATTAAGCGACGCCGGCCCAGTCTGTCGGAAAGGTCACCTCCGATGAGCGAGCTCATAACCTTGCTGACATGCAGCATGGCCCAAAGCAAAGGAATCGTGGTAACCGAAACACCCGCGGTTTGCGCGCGCAGTATCAAGAATGCGTCGGAAGAATTTGAAAGGGTAAAGAG
This sequence comes from Pyrinomonadaceae bacterium, assembly GCA_023717565.1. Lineage (GTDB taxonomy): Bacteria > Acidobacteriota > Blastocatellia > Pyrinomonadales > Pyrinomonadaceae > PSRF01. The sequence goes on from JAMQPI010000245.1 coordinate 12,103, forward strand.
GGCGATGAGAAAGAGGAATCGTATGAAGTTTCCGTCAAAGCCACGCACCGAAATCTTTACCGGACTGCTGACCTCAGGAAGTGGCGCTATCGTTGGCTTAGCGTTCTCCCGCACGAAAAAGGTGACCACCACCACGGCGGCGAATGCCGGAATAGAAGCCAGCAGAAAGATCTTGGTGAAATCGCTTGCTGAGGGTGAATTGCGATCGGCGGCAAACAGCATCACCAGCAGGTATCCAATCAATGGACCGACGACAGCGCCGGTATGATCCATCGCCCGGTGGAATCCAAACGCCAGACCGCGCTCCTCAAGTGCGACGGTGTCCGCAATCATCGCGTCTCGGGGGGCGCTGCGGATTCCCTTGCCGACCCGATCAGTCAGTCGGATGGCCAGCACCTGATACCAGCTGGTGGCGAAAGCGAGCAACGGACGAGCAAAGCTGGCCAGAGAATAGCCAAGAACTACAAAGACTTTCCGTTTGCCCCGGCGATCGCTGAAGTAGCCGGAGAAGAGTTTGAGCAGACTCGAAACCGACTCGGCGGCCCCTTCGATCAGACCGACAACTCCGGGGCTGGCTCCCAACGTTAGCGAAAGAAAGACCGGCAAGAGTGGATAAATGATTTCGCTGGAAGAGTCGTTTAGCAGGCTTACTAAACTGATGGCGAAGACGTTCCGCGGCAGCTTGCGATACCGGCGCCACAGCCCGGGAGTTCCTTCGGCGAGTTTTGTGGGACTTATCCGCGCATCAAATTGGTCGGCAGCGTCGGTATCGGTTTCCCCCATTTGTTCTCCGCCGTTAGTGAGACGATGCGCGCCGCGTGGGCCGGGTCGGCTGTCTGTTTTGCGGTGGCTTTACGGTAAGGCGATTGGTCCACCACCAAAAGAAGCCGCCGCCGATCAGGGCCAGCAGAATGACTCCGACGATCGTCATCCGAACTATCCAACGAACCGCCAGGCGAGCGATCAGAACAAGGATCGCCAACAAGACAGCGCCGCCAATAATGAAGATGGTTGTGAAGTCCATAGGACTGGGATCAGTAATCAGTGGTCTTTAGTCTCGTGTTTCATGACCCCGCTAGGGGTGAGATGTTTATAGACCGCAATGTTACACAAGGCCCAGCGCCGTTCGGAGGAGCGGAAGATGTCTTGATGAGTACCAATCCACTTGAGTTCCGCTCCTCCGAACGGCGTCGAATGGGGCGGAACACAAAACTATAAACATCTCACCCCTAGCGGGGTCATGAAACAACGAGACCCAAACCACTGACTGACAACTACCTACTTCTTCCGGTAGCTTGCCCGGACCACTGTTTTGATATTTCCGCGAATGTGAAAGTCGCCTTCGATTTCCACACTCAGCGGATCGCACGCCTGTACAAAGTCCGCGAGAATGATGTTGATTACGTGTTCGTGGAAAATCTTAACGTTCCGAAACGAGTTGATATAGAGCTTCAAACTCTTGAGCTCCACGCATAACTTATTGGGGACATAGTCGAGTCGTATCGTCGCGAAATCAGGGAAGTCAGAGAACGGACAGATGGCTGTGAACTCGGGAATTTCGAAGCTGACCTTTATCTCACTTCCGGGAAATTCGTAAGGGAAGGTATCCAGCGGATAAAGCTGCATCTCCTCGCGTGGCGTGGAGCGGATATCAAGGCACTGCTGGTTGGGAGTAATGGTTTCACTTGGCGGCATAAACTGTCCTCGAATTAGCGCACGATCTTAACCGAGGTGCCGCCATACAGCAATCGAGCCAACATTAAGCGTATGAACCCGGGCTGCGTCCGATGGTGAAAACCTTGATCAGGACCAGTCCGGCGATGAATCCTCCGATGTGGGCGGCGTAGGCCACTCCACCCTGAGATCCACTCATCAGTCCGCTGACGAGTTGAAACGCGAACCAGATGCCGATCGCCACGTATGCCGGGACATCAGTGAGGAAGCGCAGCAGGATCACCGTTACGCGGCGGCTCGGATGCAGCACAATATAGCCGCCCAATACTCCCGAGATTGCGCCCGATGCACCCAGGCTCGGGATTAGCAAACTACTGGCATCAGGCGCGAACATGGAGGTGGTAAACACGTGGGCCAGCGACGCGATGATGCCGCAAACAAGATAGAAAATCGCATACCTTACGTGGCCCAGGCTGTGTTCCAGGTTGTCGCCGAAGATCCAGAGAAAGAGCATATTGCCAAAGATGTGTGCAATGCCACCATGCATGAACATTGAAGTGATCAGAGTGAGGTAAACACTTACCGGCGTTGGCTGGAGTCCCGGCAGGAGCAGTTCCTGGCCAGTCACCGTTTCCACTACACGATCCGCAGTTCTGATATCACGGCCGCTAACAATTTCCTGGGGGACGGTCGAATAGGCATAGGTGAACTTGTCGTTAGCGCCTAACTGCTGCAGGAAGACGAAAACCAAAATGTTAAT
>JAMQPI010000292.1 GCA_023717565.1 Pyrinomonadaceae bacterium
AAACCATTCGCTGGGAACATTGATGCTGCGTCCCTTTCGCGAATAGAAAACGGTTTGCGTAAGCGTCGCGGGCCCGGCTGAGATCATCTGGTCAGAGACTCGGAGACGCTCGAAATGCTGCAGGCACTCCGGAGAAATGAATTCACCACACAATTTCGCCCGCGGAAATCGTTTTTGCTCAACCAGCAAGACGCGCGCCCCCTGAGTGGCCAGATGAATCGCAGCGCTCGTCCCAGCGGGACCGGCACCGGCTATCGCAACGTCGTAAGTGTCTCCAGAGTATGTCATCGAGCTAAGCCAACATTCTCTGCCTGGTCCATATGATCCGCAGGAACAGCTACCGGAGGCGGATGGTTGATTCCTTCCGACTGGCCGCCGCTCGTGCCAACCCCTTTGGCTCGAGCGCTGAGCACCAGGCGATAGGGAAATCTACGATCGAGGTGAACATCCTCCAGGCCTGCCCGAGCTGCCAAACTAATCAACTCCTGCGGTCGAAAGCTTTTCAGGATGGATAGCGCGCCGTCTTCCCGGAGCAGACGATTGTGCAGGAACAACTTACCAACGGTCAGATACAGGTAGTAGGCGATCGGGTGGCGATGAAGATCTATTATGAAGATCCCACGGCGCGCGACGCGATCCATCTCCCGCAACGCCTGCACAACTTCGCGGTCGTCCAGGTGATGCGTGAACAACGAACAGATGGAATAATCAAACGAGCCGGCGGCGAAAGGAAGTCGGAGCGCATCGCCGAGAACAGAAACGATCTCTCGTCGGCCGCTCGACTTCTCGAGAACTGCTTTCGCTGACCGCGCATTCAATTCCAAAGCGGTGAAACTGCCGTTGAATTTGTTTCTTTTGGTCCATGCAGCTGCCACGCGCAAGAGCTCTCCCGATCCAGCCGCTACGTCGAGCACGGAGAAACTACGCAGATCGGATTGCGCAATCTTTGCCAGCAATGAAAGTCGCAGGGCCCTCGCATCGCCTAACCATTGATTAACTCGCTGAAGTTCAACGATGCAGCCTTCGTATTCCTCGGGAGTGTAATCACCTATGTCGATATGCTCGAGATCGTGGCTGCGCTCGCGGAACCTGGCGAACATAATTGGTTATCAAGTGTTGCTTGGAATAGTGATCAAAAACTGGTTGTCATGGTTGACGGTGTGCGATTTACGATTTCCCACTCTCAATCACCAGCACGCTGTTCTTCGATCCAAAGCCAATGCAGTTGCAAAGTGCTACCCGGACTTCTGCTGCCCGCGCCTCATTCGGAACGTAGTCCAGATCGCACTCGGGGTCAGGCTCGTCCAGATTTATCGTCGGGGGTATCTTCTGTTCGTGCATGGCGCACAAGGCGGCGCTCAAACCGGCAGCGCCGCTCGCGCCTTGCGGATGCCCCACTTGCGACTTCGTCGCCGACATCGGAATTCGCGTGGCATAACCGTCAAAAGCTAATTTAAGGGCGCTGGTCTCTATTCGATCATTTAGTAGCGTGGACGTGCCGTGGAGGTTTACGTAGTCGATATCTTGAGGTTTGCGTCCCGCATCTTCCAAAGCCAGCCGCATCGCGCGCGCCGGCTCGTCGCCTCCTTCTTCCAGGCGAACTCGATGATAGGCGTCACAAGTTGCGCCGTAGCCGGTAATCTCCGCGTAGATTTTTGCACCGCGCTTTCTTGCCTGTTCAAACTCCTCCAGAACATAGATCCACGCGCCCTCACCTAAAACAATCCCGGATCTGTTTCTGGAAAACGGACGAGAGGCACGATGGGGCTCGTCGTTCCAATCGCTGGTCAGCACTGTCATGAGGTTGAAGGCCGCGAGAATTCCGGGCGCGATGGGCGAATCGACGCCGCCGGAAATCATTACGTCTTGCCGGCCGAGAGCGATATGCTCGGCCGCGTAAGCGATCGCGTCGGTCGAGCTCGTGCAACCAGTGGAAACTATGTGTGAAAGGCCGCGCAAGCCAAACGCCATCGAGAGCTCACTGGAAAGACCGCCATGAGTTGATGAGGGAATCGTGTAAACACTAGCTTTGTAGGTTGGCCCAACATACCAATATGAATATTGCCGCTCCGTAAACGCCAAACCGCCGCCGCCCGTACCGAGCACGACTCCGATCGTCCGGCGTTGATCCAGTGTCATCTCGGCAGGAGAGAGGTCAGCGTCTTCCAGTGCCTCCCTGGCGGCTGCGAGGGCGAGAGGTACAGTGCGCGGAACATGTTTGCGATCCTTGGGATTGAGCTGAGCTTCCCAATCGAAGTCCCGAACTTCAGCGGCGATCTTAACCGGTGAGTTGGAAACATCGAAAGCTTCAATTCTGCGGCAGCCACTCTCGCCTTTGAGCAGCGCCGCCCAGAAAGCCTGGCGCCCGATCCCAATCGGAGTAACGCACCCCATACCCGTAATCACAACTCGCCGGGGTCGCTGAAAGCGGCTCAACATTTGGAGTTCTCACCTCACCAAGCCAGGGTTCCGATACAAATGTGGAAGGCCACAGCATATCCAAAAAATGCAAAGACCGCACGCCTTTGGACGTACGGCCCTGCAGATAAGTTTCGGCTGTCCCCGTGCGGACTGGTTGGTTATCGATTAGACGGCTTCAACCTTGGTGCCACAATCGTTGCAGAACTTCGTTCCGGGGTCTAGCTCTGCCTGACACTTTGTGCACTTCAATTTTTCCTGTTTGGCCCCGCACTCGGCGCAAAACTTCGCGCCAGGTTGGAGCTTCGCATTACATTTCACGCACGGAGCGGTTTGGGTTCCGACTTCCAGTTTGGTGCCACATTCATTACAGAACTTAACGGCCGACGGGTTCGACGCCCCGCATTTCGCACAGGTAACCCCTGGTGCTCCCTGGCTGTCACCCCTCTTCGGATTCATCGCGTCCGTCATAGCTCCGGCCATCGCGTTCCCAATGGCAAACCCTGCTCCCAGTCCGGCTCCCGTAGCTGCTCCACCGCCAGAAGTATTCTGGGCCGCATCCCGCATGGCGTCCGCCGCCTGAAACTGCGCATACTTGCTCACATCGCCGATAACACCCATCGACGTTCGCTTGTCCATAGCCGCTTCAACTTCGGCTGGAAGCGAGATGTTCTCCACCAGAAACTTCGTCAATCCCAGTCCGAAAGTCTTGAATTCATCACTCAACTTCGTCCGGGTAAACTTTGAAAGTTCATCATAGTTGGATGCCAGATCCAGGGCCGCGATCTTTGACTCACCTAAGGCGTCACTAAACCCACTCACCAGGGTGCGCTTCAACTGACCCTCGATGTCTTCAGTCACAAAGTGGGCATTGGTTCCGGCGATCTCCTTGATAAAAGCGCTCGGATCCTCAACCCGGATTGAGTAGATGCCGAAGGCTCGCAGCCGAACCATGCCGAAGTCCGAGTCTCGCATCATCACCGGATTCGGAGTTCCCCATTTCAGATCGGTGAACTGTTTGGTATTTACAAAATAGACTTCTGCCTTGAAAGGTGAATTGAAACCGTGCATCCAGGCACCCAGCTTGGAGAGGATAGGCGTGTTGCCGCCGTCTATGGTGTAGAGACCGGGAGGAAAGACGTCCGCAATCTGTCCCTGAAACACAAAAACTGCAGTTTGCGATTCGCGCACAGTGAGTCGCGCCCCGTTCTTAATCTCCTGGCCCTGGACCGGAAACCGGTAGAGTATCGTGTTGCCAGAATCATCTAGCCACTCAATTACCTCAATAAACTGCGAGCGGATGGCGTCAAGAATTCCCATCGGTGTTGTCTCTCCTTATGAGCGGGCTGTTAGTCTTCGCCGCGCGGGTTAATATACGGGTTATGGCCTCACGATGTTCATAGCACGCTACGCGCAGGAGCAAATATTGCACAAAGCAGGCGGCGAGAAAAGCGCGTCGAGTGGTTTCCTTGACCATTCAGGTCCGCGAGTGGCCCCCGCGCCCCCGTCTAAGCTTGCCAACGGCGCGCGAGCGGAAGTACGCAAAGCCAACCAGACCAACTAATCCGCCAGCGATATCGATGCCACTATCATAAAGGGAACCGGTGCGCGAGACCACAAAGCTCTGATGGTATTCATCAAGTAACGCGTAAAGCACGATTAGTATCAGGCTGGCCAGGAGCCACCTTTGTCGCAGAAATTCCGCCGCAGAACCCGAAAAAGCTCGCGCAGCCAGCAAACCCAGGACAGCGTACTCGGCGAGGTGCGCAGCTTTTCGCACCAGGAGGTGCGACAGACTGAGGCTCTCCTCAGTAATGTTAGGGAATAACCAGAGCAGTAGGGGTCCAATGACTCTGGAAGTGTTGTCGGCGGAAAGTTCATTCGACGATGCGAATGTGATAAGTGCCATCCAGACGATTAGCGGAGCATAACGCCAGATCCGTTCTCGCGTTGATCGAGTCATCATTCGAGTCTTACGCTATGCACATCAAAGTGCTCAGAAATAATGGGAAGCCGCCCAAAGCTGCTTCCCATCTCCACTCGCACTCTCGACGGTGCACATTAGAGCGCGGCTGCGCCCGAAACGACTTCTATGATCTCGTTAGTAATGGCCGCCTGTCTTACGCGATTCATGTTGAGCGTGAGCGAGTCAATTAGTTCGCTGGCGTTCTTGGAAGCGGAGTCCATGGCGGTCATTCGGGCGCCTTGCTCAGAAGCCACGGACTCCAGCATAGCGCGAAAGACCTGCGTCTCTATCAGGCGTGGAAGCAACCGGCTAAAGATCTCAGCGGGTGGTTGTTCATAAACGTAGTCGACGAGCGTGAGAACCTGACTGGGAGTGGCGGCCTCTTCAGCCTTTGAGCGCGTACGCATCACGGGCAAGAGTTGCTCTACCACAACTCGCTGCTGGATAACGGATCTGAACTCATTGTAGATGATGAACGCCTTGTCAATCTTCTCATCTTCCGTAAAGCGTTTGATCACGTCACGAGCCAATTCTGTCGCCTCCGACAGATCGACCCGGCCTTTGCCGGTAAGCCCTACGTATTCGCCCGCCAGCGCCGCACCTCGCCGACGGAAAAAATCCCTGCCCTTGCGCCCTACGGCCAGAATCTCAACGCGGTTATCGGAATGTTCCCGAATGAAACCCTGGGCAGCCTTGATGAGATTTGTATTGAAGGCGCCGCAAAGTCCTTTGTCCGCCGTTACCAAGACGAGCAGGTATCGCTCATCGCCTCGCGCGTCGAGTAAAGGATGATGGAAGCTCTCATCGATTCTGCCGGTCAGCTCACCAAGCACCTCCATCATCTTGTTTGCAAAGGGACGGGCCGTCACAACACGATCCTGCGCGCGTTTGAGCTTAGCCGCCGAGACCATTTTCATGGCCTTGGTGATCTGTTGCGTATTCTTAACCGACTTGATACGACGTCGAATGTCCAGGAGATTCGGCATAGCGTGGCAATTGGTGGTCTCGGTGAACTACGCCCCGACCGGCGTTACATCCGGTGCCGGGGTCGGTGTCGTGACCCCAGGGTTCGCACCAGATCCGGTATCAGTGGCCCTTTCATTCCAAATGTCCTTAAAGTCTTTCAAAGCCTGTTGGAGAGCCGATTTGATTTCGTCAGTCAAGTTTTTCTTCTCACGAATGCTCTGCAAGAGACCTGGATGGGAATTCTCAATAAACTTTAGGAGATCGGCTTCAAAGCTGCGCACGTTCTCAACCGGAACGTCATCGGTAAAACCATTACTCGCCGCCCAGATCGCCAGGACCTGACTCTCAATAGGCATCGGCCGATACTGTGGCTGTTTCAATATCTCGACCAGGCGTTGGCCTCGCGCAAGCTGTGCTTGGGTAGCCTTATCAAGATCAGAACCAAATTGAGCAAAAGCTTGTAACTCTCTGAACTGCGCGAGATCGATGCGCAGCGTTCCGGCCACCTGTTTCATGGCCTTGATTTGGGCTGAGCCCCCTACTCGAGAGACGCTGTTGCCGACGTTGATAGCGGGACGAATACCGCTATTGAACAGATCGGCTTCCAGGAATATCTGTCCGTCCGTAATGGAGATGACGTTTGTAGGAATATAAGCGGAAATGTCTCCGGCCTGAGTTTCGATGATCGGCAGACTCGTCAATGAACCGCCCCCCTTGGAATCGGACAACTTCGCAGCCCGCTCGAGCAATCGCGAGTGAAGATAGAAAACATCTCCCGGGTATGCTTCACGACCGGGGGGACGGCGAAGCAGAAGCGAAATTTCACGATAGGCGGCTGCCTGCTTGGAAAGATCATCATAAATCGTCAGAGCGTGCCGGCCGTTGTCTCGGAAAAACTCGCCCATAGCTGCGCCGGAGTAGGGTGCCAGAAACTGCATCGCGGCCGGGTCTGAGGCGGTGGCCTTGACCACGATCGTGTACTCCATGGCGCCAAAATCCTGCAGTGTTTTGACTACCTGGGCCACCGTCGAGGCCTTTTGCCCGATGGCCACATAAATGCAAATTACATCCTTGCCTTTCTGGTTAATAATGGTATCCACCGCGACTGCGGTCTTGCCCGTTTGACGATCCCCAATGATCAGCTCACGCTGTCCGCGACCTATCGGCACCATCGCGTCAATGGCCTTCAGCCCAGTCTGCAAAGGCTCCTTTACCGGCTGCCGATCCACAACCCCCGGGGCTACCCGTTCAATGGGATTGTACGTGTCCGTTACCAGGGGCCCGCCGTCGTCAATAGGAATACCGAGGGCGTCTACCACCCGACCAATCAGAGCGTCGCCTACGGGAACCTGCATGATGCGCCCGGTCCGTTTCACGACGTCTCCTTCCTTTATCGTCTGGAAGTCGCCAAACAACACTGCACCTACTTTGTCCTCTTCGAGATTCAAGGCCAAGCCGCGGACGTCATGTGGAAACTCTATCAACTCGCCGGCCATCACTTTTTCGAGTCCGTGGATCTCAGCGATCCCGTCGCCGACCTTGATGACCGTTCCCACTTCCATCACGGTTACGCCAACTTCGAAATTCTCAATCTGCTTTCTAATTATTTCATTGATCTCGTCTGCTCTAATCGGTTCCATTGTGTTTCCTCGAACTTCGTTCGCTAGTCAGCGCTCAACTTGTGAATGACTCATTCGGGCAGTGTGCTATTTACCCGCCAGTTTTAGTTGCAATTCTCGGAGTTGATTACGGATTGATCCGTCGTATACCGTTGAGCCAACTCGCGTAACCATCCCTCCAATAAGAGTCTCATCGATTGCGAAACTCAACCGCACATTTTTCCCAGTTATAGCCGCCAGCCGCCCGTTGAGAGATTTCTTGATCTCCTCAGAAACCGGTCGCGCAGTAGTCACCTGTGCAGCTACCACGCCGGACCGTTCGTCCAGTACTTGCTCAAGCCGTTTATTAATCTCACCGAGTTCGGTAAGTCTCTGGTTCTTTAGAAGTATTCTAAGGAAATTCGCGGTCGGTCGTTGAACCTTTGTGCGTTTGATCAATTCCTCAAGCAGCCCACGTTTCTGCTCGTAGGCAACAGTGGGGTTGCCGAAAACCTGCTGGAGCTGGCCGGCCGATTGGACCATCGATTCCCAAGCAATCAATTCGTCCTGGATCTCCCTCGAGGACTCCCCCGCCACGAGAACATCCGCAAGCGCCGCGGCGTACCGGCGCGCAACAGTCTGCGAACTCAATGGCCGTCCCTCCCGAGTTGCTCGACGTTTAGACCAATGATTCGCCGATCGTCTTCGACGCGAAGATCCCGCTTTATCGACACCTCAGCCAGGGCTACGCTTTGCTGAGCTGCAAATTCGCGCAGCTCCTGAACCGCTGCCTTTGCCGAACTCTCGATCTCTCTTTGGGCCTGTTGCTTGAGCTTCGTCATTTCAGACTCCGTAGCAACCTTAATCCGTTCGCGCTCCGCTTCTGCTTCGATTTTCGCTTGCTCGCGGATCGACGACGCTTCACTATCCATTAGCTGAATCTTAGCCTCTACTTCAGCTAGCTTCGCCAATGCCTGCTCCTTCTCCGCCCGAGCCCGCGCCAGTTCGTGCTTGATCCCCTCGCCTCGCGCTCTTAATGCTTCGCTAATCGGTCGTCCAAATCGCCGATGTAGATAGACCGCTCCAACCACGAAGACCGCTAAATTAACGAATTTCCAGAGTTCCAAGCCGGGGTAGTTGAGGTAGGTTCGCCAGACGCCGTCGGTTTCCAACATCAATGTGGCAAATGCGAAAGGACACATAAGCAATTCACCGTCTCAAACGATCGACCTCAATCGCCTTCGCTGTTAACTGGTCTTCCTAAAATCTGCGAGCTAATTCTCGACGCACTCTCCCTGGCGTCTTTCGACAGCGTCGTCCGAGCTAGCTCGGCTTGCGATCTTATGAGTTGCTTCTCGCTAGCTGTCTGCTTACTGAGTGACTCACGGGCAGCAGCAATTTGCCGCTCCCTTTCACGAATTGCCTCAGCGCGTTGTCGCTCCAGAAGTTGATAGCCCTCCGCCCGGGCCCCGCGCAACGTTTGTTCGTACTGTCGGAGACTTTGATCAATCCTTGCTACTGTTTGCTCAGCTTCGCCCAGCAGGCCACGGGTGCGTCGATCACGTTCTTCCAGGATCCGGTTGATAGGTCTAAACAGCGTCCGGTTCAGAACTACCACCATGATAATGATGATCAGCCCATGCAAGAGCAGCGTGCCGTCCGGCACTAATTGAATGGAATTACCAGCTAAGCCCAGCATGATGAAACCCATGAATAAAACAGACGTCGGCACTGCTCAGCGACAAATACCAGTGTTTCAAAAGTTTGCGAGTCTAGCACCCCGCACAAAAGGCGGTCAAGTCAGCCCTTTGGACGCTGCCTCATCAAGCGACACACACGAAGCAATGCGATATCACGTCAATCGTGATGTACAACGTACAGCCGCGCTGGGGCCATCGTTCAATATAGCAGATGTACATTGTACACTTAGGGCTGGCCATTAGCTGGGCGAGCAGCCGGTAGCAGTAAGCGGAAGAGGCGTTCGAGATCTGCTGGATTGTAGAATTCGATTTCTATGCGTCCGCTTTGACCGTTTTGACTCTGCGCAATCCGAACCTGAGTCCCGAAGTGCCGACGCAGTTTGGTCTCGGCCGCTCGCACGTTAGGGTCATTGCCTTTAGGCTTTGCTACTCGTGCTCTAGATCCCGGGCTATCTAGTTCGCGCACCATACGCTCTGTTTCTCGAACTGACAATCCGCGCTCGATAATTCTTCTCGCAATGCGCCGCTGGGTGTCGGTATCACTTGCTCCAAGAAGCGTTCGGGCATGTCCCGTTGAAAGCTTGCCTTCTTCGATTAATCGCCGGATGTCTTCAGGCAAACGTAAAAGTCGAAGGTAGTTAGTTATGTAAGATCGATCTCGGCCAACACGCTCTGCAAGCGTCTCCTGGGTCATGCCGATCGACTCGATGAGCTTTTTGTAGGCTTGCGCCTCTTCGATGGGGTTTAGATCTTCGCGTTGGATATTCTCGATGAGGGCGAGCTCCAGGACCTTGTCGTCTGGGACATTTCGGATGACAACCGGAACATGGGTCAACCCAGCCAACTGAGCCGCCCTCCAACGTCGTTCGCCGGCAATTAGCTCATAGGCGCTACCCTTTCGTCTCACCAGGAGAGGCTGAACGACCCCGTTTGCTCTGATCGATTTAGCTAGGTCCTCCAATCTCGATTCATCAAATCGAGTCCGCGGTTGCATGCTACTAGGCTCGACCGAGTCTATAGCGATCTCGCCCGGCGCTTCGGCCGAAGCGGTTTGTTCAGCCGACAGCAGTGCGCCCAACCCCCGGCCCAGCGGCTTTCGCGTCATGAGCAAGTATCTCCCTGGCTAGATCGATGTAGGCCTCAGAGCCTCTCGAGTGTTTGTCGTACAGGATTATAGGTTTCCCATAACTCGGCGCCTCCGCGAGGCGCACATTTCTGGGGATGACGGTTTGGAAGACCTGTAGGCCGTAGAAATCTCTCAAATCCGAAGCCACAGCGGCAGATAGGTTTGTGCGCTCGTCGTACATGGTGAGGAGAAGGCCTTCGATCGTCAGGGTTGGGTTATGCAGCCGTCGTATCCGAGCGAGCGTGTCGAAGAGTTCGGTTACGCCCTCAAGAGCGTAATACTCAGCCTGAATCGGCACCAACAGAGACCTCGCGGCAGTAAGTGCGTTCAAGGTGAGCAGACCGAGCGAAGGAGGGCAATCAATTATTATGAATTCGTATTCGCTGTCGACCGCATCTAGGGCTTCTCGAAGCCTGAACTCCCGTCGATCCATGTCGACCAGTTCAACCTCTGCTCCCGTTAGGTCCTTGTTCGCCGGAGCGATGTGAAGGCCGGCAATTTCTGTCGTGAGGATTACATCTTTGATAGGCTCTGACAGAACGATGCTGTGATAGAGGCTCCTGCGGAAACTCCCCCGAACTATCCCCAACCCGGATGTGGCATTTCCCTGGGGGTCGGCGTCAACAAGTAATACGCGGATTCCGCCGCTGGCGATAACCGACGCCAAGTTGACCGCAGTCGTAGTCTTTCCCACGCCGCCTTTTTGGTTTGCGACTGCGATTATTTTGGCCATTGTCAACTGCTCGACGTTGCTCCTTTTTGGCGGGCCTAACCTACCATAAAGGCTACGAACACGCCATTAAACTGGGTCACCCGATTGTTTACCCGGGGTTTCACGTGGAACATCGCGCGCGAGGGAACCTAAAATCGGCCTAGGCAGCGTGGCGTCGAACGGTCAAGTGCACAAGCAGCATTGATAACGCGGCAGGCGTTAGACCGGGTATTCGGCGAGCATCTCCAAAGGTCAATGGTCGGGCCCGCTCAAAACGCTCGACCATCTCGTGTGAAAGCCCGCTCAGCCCCCGAAAACTGAAGTCGGGTCGAATCTGTAAGCCGTCGTGTTGATGGAGCCGCTGAACATTGAGCCGCTGCGCGTCAATATATCCGGCGTAGAGTGAATCAGCCAAGCCGGACTCGATCTCAGAATCAGTTAGCCCTGGAAGCTTCTCCGCAGGTAGTACTGACCGGATAATGTCCAGCCCAACCCCGGTTCGCTTTCCAAGTTGAGCCAGGGTTACTGAATCCCCCAAATCTGCTCCGAGCTTAGAACTGATTGCCGCATATGCCTTATCCGAGCGTTTGAGACGCGTGTCTTCCAATATTTTCCACAGCAGCGCGATTCGATCTCTTCGCTGATTGAATCGCTCCCAATCCGAGTCGCCAACCAGACCGAGGTCGCGCCCGTAAGGCTCAAGGCGTTCATCTGCGTTGTCGTAGCGGAGAGAAAGTCTATTTTCCGCCCGAGAGGTGAATACTCGATAAGGCTCATCCACTCCCTGGCTAATGAGGTCGTCAATAAGTACGCCGATGTATGACTCGTCGCGCCGGAGACGAAATCTCTGTCTACCCTGAACGGTCAGTGCGGCATTGATCCCAGCAATCAGTCCCTGACAAGCCGCCTCCTCATAGCCGGTCGTCCCATTGATCTGACCCGCGTGGAAGAGACCGGGAATGCGGGCCGTTTGTAAATCGGGGCCTAGTTCTCTAGGATCGACGAAGTCATACTCGATGGCGTACCCCGGCCGAATGATTCTCGTCTCCTCAAGCCCCGGAATCAACCTTACCAATTCCTGTTGAAGGTTCGCCGGCAGAGAGGTGGAAAACCCGTTCAGATAGACTTCATTCGTATCATGGCCCTCAGGTTCAAGAAATAATTGGTGACGATCCTTATCCGCGAACTTCACCACCTTGTCTTCAATCGAAGGACAGTACCTGGGGCCGATGCCCCGGATTTTCCCGGAGTACAACGGAGACCGATGCAAGTTCTGTCTGATGGCCTCATGGACACGTGTTGATGTGTATCCGACATAACAATTCAGCTGGGGCTGCAAAATTTCATCGGTCGCGAATGAGAAGGGGACCGGTACCTCGTCAGGAGGCTGAGGCTTGAATGCCGACCAATCAATACTTCGGCCGTCGAGTCGTGGCGGTGTACCCGTCTTTAGCCTTCCCACTGGAAAACCCAATCGCTTCAAGGCTTCCGCAAGTTCAATCGAAGAAGGTTCACCTGTCCTTCCTGCTTGGTAAGTCTCATGCCCGGTATGAACGACGCCGTTAAGAAATGTTCCGGTTGCAATCACAACTGCCGAAGCGCCAAATGTGCGACCGTCCTGCAATTTGATTCCTGCCATTCTTCCGCCCCGAATCACGAGATCGAGTACGGTTCCTTGCCTCAAGTGTAAATTCGGTGTCCCTTCGAGACTCTTCCTCATGTCCTTCCGGTAGAGAGAGCGGTCGGCTTGAGCGCGAGGAGACTGCACAGCTCGTCCTCTCGAACGGTTCAGGAGTCTAAATTGAATACCTGTTCGATCCGCGACCCGGCCCATAATTCCACCAAGAGCGTCGATCTCGCGAACGAGATGTCCTTTCGCGATTCCACCGATCGCTGGATTGCAGGACATCTGCCCGATGAGGTCGAGGTTCATCGTTACGAGTGCCGTTTGCGAACCTAGCCTGGCGGCCGCAGACGCGGCCTCGCAGCCGGCGTGACCGCCACCGATAACGATTACATCAAAGGCTTCATCAAAACTCATCGCTATTTCCCAATGCAGAACGTTGCGAAGATTTCCGTTAGGATTTCATTTGGCGTAGTTTCACCTGTAATCTGTCCTAGAAATCTTAATCCATTGTGCAGCCCAATTAGTATCAACTCCTCGCTGGCACCCTCTTGCAGCAGATCCACCGAAGATTGAACCTCCAACCGAGCGCGAACCAACAAATCATAGTGCCGTGCATCTGTAATTAGGAAACCCGCGTTTGACGAGTCAACAGATCCGAAAGGTTCCAGTATAGCAGCACGTAGTGTTTCCAAGCCGCCCGCCGTCACCGCAGATACGTTGATGGTTCTCGCTTCAAAGCTGGGCCGCGATTTCTCCAGGACGGCGAACGACGGGGCATCGCTCTTATTGAGAGCAACAATATGTCGCCCACTCCTTGCTTGAGAAAGCACCCTCAAGTCCTCAACTTCCAGATCCTCCGAACCATCAATAACAACCATCACCAGGTCCGCCTCCGACATTGCTTGACGGGTCCGCGCCACGCCCATGTTCTCAATTCTATCCGTCGAATCCCGCACACCCGCTGTATCCGTCAACAGAACCGGAACTCCTTCGAGACTGATGCGCTCAGTTATAGTATCCCGCGTAGTTCCTGGAACTTCGCTAACTATAGCCCGCTCCGACGCTAGTAACATATTGAACAGACTAGACTTACCGACATTGGGTCGTCCGACGATGGTTACTTTTAGCCCCTCGCGAAGCAGGTGCCCGCTTTCGAATGTTGAAGCCAGCTTCGCAAAGGCCGTGGTGACATCCGTTAACTCTGCCGCTATCTGGCGCTTCTTCAGCTGCGGTAGATCATCTTCAACGAACTCCAGGGCGGACTCCAGTTGGACTATTGTTTGAATCAGTTTTTGCTTCGATACCTGAAGCCGCGCCGATAGTTCTCCCATCAACTGCCGAAGCGCTTGTTGCGCCGCTGCTTCGGTCTGCGCGTTGATCAAATCGCGAATAGCTTCGGCCTGGCAAAGGTTCAATTTGTCATTACCGAGTGCACGCAGCGTGAACTCGCCTGGACCAGCCGGGCGTGCGCCCAACGCAAGAGTCAGATCAACTACTTGCCGCAAAATGACTGGGGAGCCGTGGCAACTGATCTCAACCACGTCCTCGCCAGTGTATGAGTTGGGTGCGGGGAAATAACTCAGGAGTGCTCTGTCGAGAATCGAACTAGAACCATTGGACCTGATACTTCTTAGAACAGACTGTGAGGGTCTTGGTTTAAGGTGATCGTCGCCAACGATGGATCTTAAGATCGATAGTGAGTCTGGCCCACTTAGTCGAATAACGCCGATGGCGCTGCGACCCGCCGGCGTTCCCAATGCGACTATCGTGTCCATTACTGTTCATCCGGTCGTCAGACTCAATGCCCAGGAAGGAGGAAACTACGCGTTGCTTTTCTTAAGACCAACCCTCAGCTTGCGCGCTGCGCCTTCCCCGACAGATTCCGTTTGCAAGTCGTCACTTTCGGCCAGAGTAACGTGAATCACTCTCCGTTCTTGCGCAGTCATCGATCCAAAAGTGAAAACCGTTCCGGTCGCGCGAACCTGAGCGGCAGCGTGCAGGGCCATCGCGCGTAATTCAGTTTCCCTGGTGGCGCGGAAACCGTGAACATCGCAGACGATCCGCTGACCCGCGGGCAGACTTCGGCCAAATGCCTGGTTAACCAAGTGTTGCAATGCTTCGAGCAGTTCTCCACCTTCAGCCTGGAGCAGCTCCGCATCCCTCCCATCCAGGTTTAGCAGGCAACGATCCGGAGTCTGCTCAGCGGAAACCTCAAGCGCAAATCCACTTTTCTCCAGGATCGATTGAAGAAAAGTACCGGCCCGTTCGCAAGTCTCATCCATCTCTATTGAACTCCAAGATTGAGTCTAAAGTTTTCACGCCTTAGACGTCGCTAGTTTCTTGGTAGGTCCCGCCGGTGGCTCCTGATCGCCATCCGACTTTGTCAGGTGGTTTATCAGAAACTGCTGGCTGAAACCTACAATGTTTCCTACCAGCCAGTAAAGCAACAACCCCGATGGGGCCCCCCACAAAACATAAAGCATGAACACCGGCATTCCGATAGCCATCATTTTTCGCTGCAGAGGATCCGCCGAAGGGGCCGGTGTGATCAACTGCAGGACGATCATCGTGCCGGCCATGAGAAACTCGAGTACGTGAACTGGATCTCCCGCAGAGAGATCCGGCAGCCAAAGGAAAGTTGCTTGCCGGAAATCGAGAGAGATTGTGATCGCACGATACAGTGCGAAGAGAAAAGGCATCTGGATAAGCAGTGGCAAGCAACCCCCTAACGGATTGCCTTCTTTCATCAGCCGCAACTGCTCCATCTGGAGTTCTTTCAATCGCGGATCGTTCTGCTTCATTCCCTTGATCTTCTCTTGCAGCTCCTTCATTTGCGGTGCCAGCTTCTGCGCCTTCTTCATCGCCTTCGAGGAACGCCACTTGAGAGGGAAAAAGAGTGAATAGATAACGATAGTAAAGAGGATGATCGCCACACCGTAACTACCAGTTAGCTGATGCAAGAACCGGATGGCTTTCAAGATGGGAACAGAAATGGGACGAGACAGCCAACTGAACCACCCATAATCAATCAGGCCTTCAAGATCGACACTCCGGCCAACAGATTCTTGAATCTTCTCACCGGTGCCCGTCAAAATGTAATGGTCCTTCGGTCCTACATAGATAGCGGTTTTGGATCCATCGCTGGGGATCGGCACGAAAGCCGAAAT
>JAMQPI010000303.1 GCA_023717565.1 Pyrinomonadaceae bacterium
AAAACTCTTCATTCATCCTGTTCTTTTCATCCTTCCGCCTTCATCCTTCATCCTTTCTTAGTGTCCTCGCAAGAATTTCTGAATGTAGGGGTCCTCGGCGCGTCGCAAACTTTCGTCCGTCCCGCTGAAAATAATGTTTCCGTCGCGCATCATCATCACCTTGCTGTTTATCAGGCAAAGCCGTTCGCCTTCACGCTCGAAAATAACCTCTCCCGCTTCATTAACCACCGCATATTCCGAACAGATGTATTCCAAATTGTTCATCTCGTGAGTTACAAAGATGGAAGATACGTCTTCCAGATCCCGTAGTTTCATTGCCAATTCGCAGATGGTTCGAGCGGTCGGCGGATCCAGACCGGCGGTGGGCTCATCGAATAGCACGATCTTAGGATCGCCAATCAAAGCACGCGCGATTCCTACTCTGCGCCTCATGCCTCCAGAAAGCTCGGCCGGCATTTTGTCTATCGCGTCCTCGAGGTTCACAAACCGCAACATCCGGCGTACCTCGGGCTCGACTTCTTCCTCCGGTACTCCCTGTTCGTGTAGACGATAAGCAACGTTGTGATAGACAGATAGTGAATCGAAGAGGGCGCCTTCCTGAAAAACCATCCCAATATTCTTGCGCACGCCCATCATTTGCACTTCGTTGTAGTCGGTGATGTCTTCGCCGTCGACAAAAATCCGGCCCGAGTCGGGTTTTAGCAGGCCCAGGACGAGTTTGATGATTGTTGACTTGCCTCCGCCGGAACCGCCGAGAATAATCTTGGTTTCGCCCCGCATGACTCTAAAGCTCAAGCCCTTAAGAATGGTGCGCTCGTCGAAGGACAGGTACACGTCCCGAAATTCGATGGCCGGTGTGGCGCGGTCTTTGTTGTCGATTTCGGCAAAGGTTGACTCGGCCGCCTGGTTGCTGACCCGCAGGTGCTGACTATCTGTTTCTCTCGTCGTTAAGGGCATAACTTCTCAATCGGCTAGGCGGTTGGCATGCCAAGGAAATACTGAATTGCCCGGGCCAGGAAAAAATCTGCGATGATCACAACGATGGAAGCCGTGACCACGGCGCGTGTAGTTGCCCGTCCAACTCCCACCGTACCGCCGTCAGTATTTAACCCCTTGTAGCAGGCAATCGCTCCAATGATCAACGCGAAGCAAATCGGCTTAATAACGCCGCCAATAATATCATCGGTGCTGATGCCATCACGAACGGAAGTCACAAACTGGGTCATGGAAAGCCCAAAGAGACTCGTCGCCACGATGCCCCCACCCCCGATACCCACGACGTCGGCGATAACTGTAAGCAGAGGCAACGTGACTACCAGAGCGACGATTCTTGGCATCACGAGTTTCCGCAGAGGATCCGTACCGAGGGCGCGCATGGCGTCTATTTGCTGAGACACCGTCATCGAGCCAAGCTCGGCCGCGATAGCTGAACCTACTCGTCCGGTGACCATCAATGCGGTAAGAACCGGTCCGAGCTCCCGGACCAGGGAAATGGCCACCAACCGCCCGGTTTGCGACTGTGCGCCATAGAATTGCAGGGTGGGAAATGTTTGCAGGGTCAAAACGCCGCCGGTGAAGAACCCGGTCAAGAGGACGATCGTGAGGGAGCCAACTCCGATCACATCCATCTGATCGATTATTTCCTGAATGTAACGCGGACGCTTGAATAACCCGCCAGCGGCGCGAGCCGCCATCAACGTCGTCTCCTGCAGTTCAAGCAGCGCGCGCGTAGCTAAGTTCATTCTTTGATGGTATGGGAGCCGGTCTATACCGCGCGTAAACCCTTCGGCGCCCTCCGCAACACCTTTCGCGGAAAGGAGACGCGCCGCGCGCGTCATTGATCACAAGAACGATCGCCTTGAGTCTCTTAATACAATAGATTCGTCTGAAAGAGCGGCCTATCATGCGCAAATTGTGAGGGATGCGTCAAGCTATAAACGTTTAGCGCGACCTCTAACCATTGCTTTGTCAGATGGTTAAATAGAAAAAGCCGGTCAAGCAGGACTCGACCGGCCATCGGAGGGCGCAGATTGTGGAGGCGTCACGGGCGAGTCTTTTGGGGCTGGACGGTTCTGCCGGGGACGAGCGGTCCCAGCCCGTTGCGTCGGTTCGACGGATTCCGCTGCCTGTCGACGCGTTCCTGGCGACGCAATTCCATGTTCTCACGTTGCCGTTCTCTCCTGAGGAGTCGGGCCCTTTGGCGGAGCAATCGCAGCGTACTCAGTTGCTCGGGAGTCAGTACACGTCGAATCCTTACTTCACTCAACACTCTGAGGCGAACCGCGGCCGACTGGGCGGCAGCGAAATCACGCAAACGTTGTTCGACCACGTTTTGGTCCGGGTTATCAGCGTCCAGTGCTTCGTCGAGAGCCTCGTTCGTTTCGCTCAAACGCTGATTGATCAACGCTCTTTCGGCTTGCAGCTGCTGCCGGATTGCGCGAATTTGCTCACGCTGCTCCGGGCTAAGGTTTAACTCTCTGATTGGGTCGTCAACCGGCGGAGGGTTTTGAGAGTCGGGTTGTTGCGGTTGCTGGGCGCGCAACGAGTGTGGGGGAACCGCGATGAGCATCGACGTCGCGGCCACCAACGACAGTATTGTTTTTCTAATCATGTTCATTGGACCTTACTGGTTGTTTCCATCGCCCAAGAGCTCGAGATCCGTATCATCTTGAGGGACTATCAATCTCAAATCGGCCGCTAACTGCTCACGCTCCGACTTTGTGAGCGGACCACGCCGAATCTTTGGATTGGTCGCCAACCGCTCACTTGATGGCTTGGTGGCTCGTCTCTGAGGCTTATCCCGCTGGTTGTTGTTGACCGCAGTAGCAGGCTGAGATGTGGGCTTCTGAGTCTCACCAGGGAGCCGGGACTTTAGAGCCTCCTCGATCTTCCTGTTCAGTTCCTTATCTGAGTATCGTTTCTCTTCTTCCGCGACGACAGGTTGTGGATTCTCGAAGAGATGGGCGAGCGCGAGTACGGAGAGTAAACAAAACAGAACAGACGCGAAGGCTATCGAACCCTTCAACCACAAAGGTGAGAGGTCAAAGAACTGGCGGACAGCAGCTATCGCTGAAGGCTTGCCAAGGTCAGGCGCTCTTTCAACAGCCGTAGAGACTGACACTGAATTCGTAGCACCACCCAGCGACTCTTGTCGCCAGGCAACGACGGCGGATCGAACGTGCTTGAAAGCGCCGATTGCCGATTCACATTCAGCGCAATTCATGAGGTGCTGTTCAAAATCCCCCGCGGCGCGTTCGTCGATTTCGCCATAGAGAAACGAAATCAGATCGTGTCCACGTTCACAAACTGGGGTATCGGGTAATCTATTCATCGTGCTCTCCTGCCTCACGCCGGTTCATCACCGAATTTCTGAAGTCGCATCTGCAATTGGTGCATAGCGGTGTAGAGACGACTCTTCACCGTGCTCAATGGCAGATCAAGGGCTTCGGCTATCTCTCGAAACGTCAACTCTTCGAATTCTTTCATCAAAACAACCTGGCGTAAATCTAACGGAAGACTGTTTACCGCGCGTCTAACCGCATCGATGCTTTCTCGACCTTCAACCACTCGCGCCGGAGAAAGCTCCAACGGCGAAGCAAAGCTTGAGGCATGCTTTTCCTCCTCGTCTTCAATCGCCGCCTCATTTCTTACCTTCGCTCGGCGTTGACGCGTAATGCACTGGTTCACGGCTATCCGATGTAACCAGGATGAGACCTTCGCTTCTCCGCGAAAACCGCGCAAATTTCTGAAAGCCGCCAGGAAAGTCTCCTGCGTTGCGTCCCGCGCGTCCTCCTCGCGACCAAGCATGCCGTAGGCAAGCGCAAAGATCCTGCGCTCCCAGCGGCGCACTATCTCGCCGAAAGCTTCAGCATCTCCTGTTAGAGCGCGCTCTACGATCTGCTCGTCGCTCGTGGCGGTTTCCATCCTTTGTTAGTTTCGCGTGGCCGTCTTCCCGCTTTCAATTACCTGGGTCGAGCGCGTCATGGCCTTTGCGCTCACCAGTTTAGACGCGGTCGACCGTCTTAAAGCCGATAAATCAACCTTCGTACCTAAGAGTCCGACCTTCCCTATTAGAGCGAAAGTCCCAATTAACCGCCTTCTGAGCCCTTCAACGAGACTTGTTACGTTATTCTCTGGCCGTCGGAGATCGTCAGTAAATTCCCTTCAAACAATGAGTTAAACCATGCAAAACTCATTGACATGGACGGATGGCTCGACGATAATGACGTGTCCGTCGGACTTGATGTCCGGCACTTGCTAACAACCTTCCTGAAACTACCTCTGTTCCGGACGCTGACTCAATAGGCTCTTATTTAATGCTTGTGAATTTTGGGCGTATCCGCCTCCTCTACATTGTCCTTGGCGTGCTGCTGCTCGCCGGTCTGTTGCCGCTCGCATTCGTGGGCTTACTACTTTCCAGCCGAAGTGCGCAGGAATTGCGGTCCGTGGAGGGACGTTATCAGGCCCAGTTAGTGCAGGACAAGGCGCGTCAGATAGAGCTTTACGGGCAGCGGTATCGAGACGTCGTCTCAGGGCTGGCAAGAGCGTTCGAAATCTCGGGTGGAATTAGTTCCCTAAACAACACCGGATACGACGCGAAGCTGCAGAAGACTCTGCAGGAAGATCCCAACTTAATAGCGTTGGCAATATGGCCCGTGGATGGAGAACTTCACCGGGCGTTTCAACCGGACGTGATTAAGCGCGAGGAAGTCGATGAGCGCGTCAGCGAAGTGCTGGCAAGAATGAGTGGTAAAGGTCTGGTGGTAAGTCGGCCACAACTCATTCGTTCGGGTCAGGAAATGGCGCTCACTCTTGGGGCACCCGTAATGGGTGAGAATAACGATGTGCTGGCGGCGGTGGTAGCGATCGTCTCATTTCAGGAAGTTTTCGAGGCTGTTCAGCAACTAACTTCCAAGAGTGAGCGCGAGTTGCTCGATGCAGGCTTGCCAGTCGTCTTTGTGGTTGATCAAAACGGTCGAGCCGTTGCCCATCCCGAGCCCAGTGTGGCCTTCTCGTCCAAGCCGATGACTGATCTCAAAGTGGTTCAGGATTGGCAGGAATCGGGTGCCCAGGTGCAATCCGCCCTGGCTCCATTCACGGCGATGCGGGACGGTCGCAAGCTAGAGATGCTCGGATCATATGCAACTGCGGAACTGGACAAAAACTCTCGTCTCGGAGTAATCGCGATTCAGGACGAAGCGGCGGCACTGAAGTCCGTAACGGGCATGCGCTGGCAAACGCTTTGGATAAGTTTGGTGGCCGGACTGCTGACGATCTTCCTGGGAATGTTCTTTGCCAAGAAATTGACGCACCCGGTTCAGGAACTCGCAGCCGGCGCGCATCGCATTGCTTCCGGTGACTTTTCTCAGCGCATCGAGATTCGCAGCAAAACAGAACTCGGCGACCTGGGCAGTGATTTCAATCGCATGACCGACCAGCTGCAGCGGTTCATCCAGGATCTGCAGAGCTCTGCCGAGGAAAATAGACAGCTCTTCCTCGGGACGGTGAAGGCTCTGGCCGCGGCCATCGATGGCAAAGATCCCTATACACGTGGTCACTCGGAGAGAGTAGCGCGAGTGTCGGTAGCAATCGCCCAGCGCTTGGATTTACCTGATGATGAATGCGAGAAGATCAGAGTCAGCGCCCTGCTGCACGACGTGGGCAAGATTGGAATCGACGACAGCATATTGAAAAAGCCGTCTGCACTGACAGAAGAAGAGTACGAGATAATGAAGCAGCATCCACAGAAAGGCTTCAAGATCCTGTCGCAGATTCCCGCGATCACGGATTTCCTGCCCGGGATGTACATGCATCACGAGATGGTCAACGGCGAGGGCTACCCGCAAGGGCTCACCGGCGATCAGATTCCCATGATGGGCCTGATTGTCGCCGTGGCAGACACCTTTGACGCTATGACAACAGACAGACCGTACCAACAGGCGATGAAGTTTGAGGATGCAGTTGCGCGTATACAGAGTTTTGTTGGCACCCGTTACGATGCCCGCGTGGTCCGCGCCTTTACTGAAGCGTGCGAAGAAGGCCAGATTCGACCCGGCTCAGTGAAATTGAAGAAGCGACCGCCAGCACAATCATCTGCGAACGTCCAACCCAACCCGGTTCCCGATCCAGAGCTCGTTCCGGGCGGCATAGCTTATCCTGTCATATAGTTGCTCTTGAAAACGGCCGGATAGTCTCCCAATATCAGTTTTTGTCGCAGCCGCGTCCTTTTTGTGGGGATGCGGCTGTTGTGCTTTAATCAAAAATCTCAACTATCCCAAGTATTGAAGAGAGAAGACGCGGCGAAAATTTATGGGGCTTTTTTGGAGACGAAAGGGTAAGGATCAGTTTGTAAGCCTGGGCCTGAACGATCCGCCGGCTAGTCAGAGTACTCGTGACGAGGCTACCTCGTCGGCTGGTTCAAAGGCGGCGCCTGTGTTTGATGCAGAATCGCCGCCCGCCCAGGGTGTGCACCCGGCGTTAGAGTCCGTTGCCGCTGGGGCTGTCCCAACTCCAGTCCCGAGTCGAATTGGGACTCAACTTCAAGTACCGGAGGCTGCGCCGGAAGCACGACCGGAACCGACAAGGGTTAAGTCGCCGTCGCGGGAAGAACCAACGGTGCAGAAATCGACTCCAAGTCGTTCGCCGTTTGCGACCTCCATCCTGGGATTGAATCTCTCGATCGAGGAACTGCAGGCGCAGGAGGCGGCACTTGAGCAGGAGTTCTCGGCTCGTTTCCGAAGGGCTGTGGCCGCCACACGCGAGTCACTTTCAGAGCGGCTAGACACGGTTTTCCAGGGCCTCAAGCAGATCGATGAGAACCTGCTCGACGAGCTCGAAGAAGCATTGATCGCCGCAGATATCGGCGTCGCTACTACACAACATATTCTGGAAACGGTTAGACGCGGGATTGCCCGAAAACAGATCAACGATCTCGAGGCCCTCAAACAGGCAATCAAGAACGAGCTCTTAAGAATCCTGCGAGCGTCGGAGAGTCAGGGCGTGGCCTCCGAAACGACAGTCCCGGTTGATGTCCTCCCATACGTGATGATGATTGTGGGGGTAAATGGTGTGGGCAAGACTACGACCATCGGCAAACTTGCTCAGCGTATCAAAGCCGAAGGAAACGACGTGCTTATTTGTGCGGCCGACACTTTCCGGGCGGCTGCTTCGGATCAATTGGCGATTTGGGCCGAGCGAACCGGGGTTCCACTTATTCAGCAGAAGCAGGGAACTGATCCAGCCGCAGTGCTCTTTGATTCTCTTAAGGCGGCCAAGTCGCGTGGCTCTGATGTGTTGATAGTGGACACTGCCGGCAGATTACACAATAAATCGAACCTGATGGCTGAGCTGGAGAAGATGAAGCGAGTGGCGGGACGAGAAGTTGAGGGCGCGCCTCATGAGACTTTGCTGGTTGTGGACGCGGTGACCGGTCAAAACGGGCTGGAGCAGGCGCGGCAGTTTCTCAAGGTGGCGGGTGTCACGGGAATTGTGCTGACCAAGCTGGACGGCACGGCAAAAGGCGGAATTGCGGTAGCCATAGCGAACGAATTGAATCTGCCTATTCGTTATGTAGGCATCGGTGAAAAGGTGGATGACCTGATGGTTTTTGATCCGGAGCTTTACGTGAATGGACTCTTCGAGTAGGAATTCATGCAGCAGACTGTAGCGACAGCGAATGGCGCAATCGAGGAGTGGAGCGAAACGGATCATCGCATGATGGCTCGTGCGCTGACCCTCGCCGCTAAAGGAACCGGCCAGGTAAGCCCCGGACCTCTGGTCGGCTGTGTGATCACGAACGCGGAAGGTGAAGTCATCGGTGAAGGCTTTTACGTCTATGAAGCGGTCAAGCACGCGGAGACTCTGGCGCTTGAACAGGCGGGCGACAGAGCCAAAGGCGCAACCGCATACGTATCTTTGGAGCCTCACGCCCACTTCGGAAGGACATCACCCTGCACTGATGCTCTGATAGCTGCCGGGATTAGACGCGTGGTTGCCCCTATCGAAGACCCAAACCCAAAGGTGTCCGGTAGAGGCTTTGAACATCTGCGCGCAGCTGGCCTTGAAGTCACCAACGGGCTGATGGCGGGCGAAGCCAGGAAGGTAAACGAGAAATACTTCCAGTTCATGAAGACCGGGCGACCGTTTGTTCATCTGAAACTGGCCACGTCTCTCGATGGCAAGATCGCAACTCGCACGGGCGATTCGCGTTGGATCACCGGTCCGGAATCGCGAGCGCGTGCGCACGAATTACGGCATGAGTACGACGCCATCCTAATCGGGGCGGGCACAGCGCTCGCCGACGATCCCTTATTAACTGATCGTTCTTCCAAGCCCAGGCGAAGGCCACTCGTCCGAATCTTGCTTGATGAAAGACTGCAAACTGATCCTGAGTCTCAGCTGGTGCGGACCGCAAAGGAGGCGCCGGTTTTGATATTCAGTGGTGAGTCGCGAGACGCAGGGAAGATCGAAGTCTTACAGAGTCGAGGTGTCGAGATTGTGAGCGACAGTTCGAAGGGGCGCGATCTCCCGGCAGTGTTGGAAGAACTCGGAAAGCGATCGTTGCAGAGCGTCCTGATCGAAGGCGGAGCAACTGTGGCCGGCAATCTCATCGATGCCGGGTTGGTAGACAAAGTTACCTTCTTTCTGGCACCGGTCATCATCGGGGGTCGAGATGCTCCCAACGCCATCGGTGGTCATGGCACAGACAAACTGATCGACGCCCTGAATCTAGTGGACGTCGAAATGGTCCAGCGTGGCCGAGATATTGAAGTGACTGGCTACCCCAAGGCGAAGGATGAAGGATGAAGGATGAAGGATGAAGGATGAAGGGAGACGGGGAGACGGGGAGATGGGGAGACGCGGAGACGGGGAGACACGGGGACGTGGGGACAGCGAGACAGGGAGACGGGGGGATGGGGAGACTCAGCCAGGGGAGGCCGACGATCCATCTCATTCTCACTTTAACAGCGCCGCGGCATCCACGGTCTCCGCGTCTCCCCCTCCCCGCATCTCCCCGTCTCCGAGTCTCAGGCATCATCCTTCCAAACGCCTCGGTCAAAACTTTCTCAACGACAGCCGAACCATCGATCGCATCATTCAGGCGTTGCGTCCCAGGTCCGATGAAACGATTATTGAAATCGGTCCGGGGCGAGGCGCACTCACCGCTCAACTCGTCGAACATGCGGGCGCGCTGGTAGCAATCGAGTTTGACAGGAACCTGATACCCGGGTTGTTGGAGAGATTTGGTTCGAGTCGCAATTTCAAACTCGTTCAAAGCGACGCACTCATTACCGATTTCTGCTCTGAAATAAAGCCAGCTTCCCACGCTCGTCTGGTCGCCAACCTTCCCTACAACATCTCTACAGCGATTCTGCAGCGCTTGATCGAGCAGCGAAGTTGTTTGACTGAAATGGTCCTGATGCTGCAGCGAGAAGTCGTGGAACGGATCACGGCGCCTGCCGGGTCTACCGATCGCGGTTATCTCTCGGTGGTTGTGGAAGCTCACTGCGAGACTGAAAAGCTCTTTGATGTGGCCCCGGGCGCATTCCGTCCTATACCCAAGGTGTGGAGTAGCGTGATCCGGCTGAAGGTTCGACCGAGCCCCGCGGTTACTGTCAAAGACTACGCTTTGCTATGGCAGGTGGTCAGCGCCGGGTTTGCCCAGAGACGAAAGACGATTCTCAACAACCTTCGGTCGGCGCCACCTGGTTTACAGGAGTTAGTTAAACTGCACGGTGGCGCGAGTATTGTGCTGTGTCAGGCAGAGGTCGATCTCCGTAGACGTGCTGAAACTCTGACACTTGAGGAGTGGGCACGAATAACTCAAGCGATTGAATAGGATCCTGCGTCTCTGGAGCTGGCAGGACCATGATCTCTCAAGTTGAGTAGATTGGCAGGTCAGGAAAAATCGCAGGTTAGGAAGGGGGCAGTCGTTAGTTGAAGGCGCGAAAAAATTCAATGTGCCCCCGCTCAAGTTTCAAAGGCTTCATCATCGAATCAAGCGTCAATGCAGCTAACGCCAGCCGCCGAGTAATAGGGATAGGAACTGGCATTCAACGTCGGCGGGGGCGACTTGAACTTACCGAACCTTCAAACTAACGACTGCCCCCTTCCCAACCTGCGATTTCCCAACCTGTGAATTTATGCAGCTTGAATCATCGATTTTCGACTATGACGTGAATGCCGTCCTTCGGTCGCAACGACATGGCGGGAAGAATCGACACGGGATGACCCGGCTCGAGGGGCAGTCTGAATCGTTGGCCGATGGTCGCTAGCACCAAAACAATCTCCATCATCGCGAATGTGTTGCCGATGCAGAAGCGCGGTCCGCCGCCGAAAGGGAAGTAGGCATACTTGGGAAGGCTGCTAGTAAACTCCTCGGTCCAACGCTCTGGGTGAAACTCGTCGGGCTCCGGAAAAAAACGCGGGTCGCGCTGCGTCACCCATTGAAACGTGAAAACTTGCGTCTTCCGAGGAACTCTAAAGCCGCCGATCTCGCATTCCTCAATAGCTTCGCGGCCTAGTC
The DNA here is from genome assembly GCA_023717565.1 of Pyrinomonadaceae bacterium. Taxonomy (GTDB): domain Bacteria; phylum Acidobacteriota; class Blastocatellia; order Pyrinomonadales; family Pyrinomonadaceae; genus PSRF01. The sequence goes on from JAMQPI010000303.1 coordinate 10,526, forward strand.
CGTATGCCGGTGGATAGAGCCGCATTGCTTCCCTGACGATCGTGTCTGTGTATTTGAGACGAGGGATATCCTCCATCGTTGGCAGTCGTCCGTCGAGCACGCTATCCAATTCGTCAAAGAACTTCTGTTCGACCAGCGGGTTTTGAGCCAGCAAATACCAGGTCCAACAAAGCGTCAGTGCGGTCGTTTCATGACCAGCCAGGAATATGGTCATGACCTCATCGCGAAGTTGTTTATCAGTCATCTGACTGCCGTCTTCATCCTGGGCCTCAAGCAGCATCGAAAGCAGATCGCCCTGGTCGAGGCCGCTGGCGCGGCGATCAGCGATGATTCGATAAACGATGTCGTCCAGGTTATGCGACGCTCGATGAAATCGCCGGTGAGCTGGTGTGGGCAGCCGGTTATCCAGGATCCACTTGAGGGTTGCTTGCGAAGAGAACGGTTTGACGATCTCTGACAGCGCTTGGCCGACTTTGTCAGCATCCTGTGAGACATCCGCATTGAACAGTGTTCTGACGACGATCTCCACCGTCAGACGCATCATGTCGCGATGAATGTCGCGAACCTCGCCGGCGCGCCAACTCGAGATCATGCGCTCGGTATAGTCGACCATCACGTCGCCGTAGGCACTGATTCGCTGACGGTGAAACGCAGGTTGAGCCAAACGTCTTTGGCGCTTCCACACTTCGCCTTCGCTAGTCAACAGTCCATTTCCCACCAACCGATGAAAGAAGTTGGACCGTAAGGACATCGACTTGACGAAGTTCCTGGCGTTGGTTGAAACCACGTACTCGATATCGTCGGGGTGGTAAAGGAAATAAGCGGTAACGTAGAAAAAGCGTGCGCGCACGACGTCACCGTAATCCCGGCAACGCGTGATAAAGCCCAGCGTGTCGCGATTGAACTCGGGCATCACACCCAGGATCGGGTGGCCTTTGGGTCCCGGCGGAAGAGCCTTCCCAGCGGTCCTATTCTGCTCTCGTTGTGCATTATTCATGAGTCAGTCACGAATAGATGGTCAAGGAAACAATACTCTCATTACAGCGTCACGAGGAGCTTAACTCTAAGAGTTTTTGAACTATGTCACGCGCTGCATTCGGCTGCGCCATTCCGTTGACGTTCGCTTGCATCGTGGCGAATCGCACGGGGTCAGCCAGAAGCCGATCGAGTTTGTAAGCAAGTGTCGGCAGGTTGTTGCAGCGAATTGCCGCTGCTGCCTCCAGTAAATGATCTGAATTGCGTTCCTCCTGTCCGGGAATCGGGTTGACGATGACGAAGACCAATCCTTTTGCCAGAGCTTCTGATGTTGTCAGACCACCTGGTTTGCCCAGCACGAGATCCGAAGCAGTCATCAGCTCATCCATTTCCTGCGTGTAGCCTACCGGTTTCACCTTCACTGAGGCATTTGGACTGATCCTTGTGGCAAGTTTGGTTAATCGCTTCTTCAAGTCTGCATTGCGCCCACAAATAGCAACGACTTGAACGGGATGATGGATGGGGAAGAGCGAAGTGACGAGGTTGTCCATTGAGCCCACGCCCGCCCCACCGGCGGAAAGGAGTATGGTCGTGCGATCAGGCTCAAGTCCGTGTTTCAGACGCATTTCCTTTTTATCTTTGTGCAGGGCAAAGACCGGGTCAATCGGAATGCCGCTGACAGTTATCTTGTCCTTTGATATTCCGAGGGCTTCGAGGTAGGCACGCGCTTCGTCAATCGCTACAAAATACTGCTCGTAGTGATGACACAGCCACATCGCATGAACGTCGAAGTCGGTGACGACTATGGCCTGGCGGCTGGCGATGCGTTCTTTGGCTTTCAGCCAGGAGACAATCTCAGCGGGTAGAAAGTGTGTGCAGACGATTAGATCAGGCCGGTATTCGTGCAGGAGTTTGACGAACGGGCGTGTGTTGAGCTTGTCGAGCGCGAGACGGCGTCGTTCGTTCTTCCAGGGCCTGTCTAACTTGTCATAAAAATAGCCCGGCACTTCCGGCATTTTGTTGACGAGTTCGATGTAGGCTTTGGAATACAAATGCCGGAAGAGTTTGTTGGTGAATTCGAGGGTGTCAACGTGGCGCACCTCCCGAGCTGCGCCGGCTTCATTGAGCGCTTTCTCGATCGCCTGGGCGGCGCGGATGTGGCCTGCGCCGGCAGAGGCGGACAGCAATAAGACCTTTTTGAGCGAAAACATCTGTATCACAGGCTGGTACTATTGGCCGCCTAGGGCACCGACAGACCTGCATCAGTTCAAGAGATTCGTATAAATTCCCGGGTCGCTATTCGGAATTACAATCGCTCCAACGGCACTTTCGTAGAACTCAACCGGACCAACTCCGCCGATGATGCCGTAAACATAGCCCAACTCCTTAAGGCCCCAGAGTGACGCGATTAATAACGCCCTGCCCACCCCGCGCCCTCTCACTAACTCCGCCACCCCCGTGGGCCCAAAAAACGTCTTGCGGGTGCATTCGTATGCCGCAAAGCCTACGATCCGGCTTTCCAGAATCGCGAGGTAAATTGACACCGGTTTGTTAGCAAACCCAACAGAAATTTCATCGGCCCAAGCCACCGAGAAATGTGCCTCGACAAAGGAACGAACCTGCGTGATCTCGAACGGCTGGGCCCGACGAAGAATTATTCCGACCTCTGCCATGCTCAGGATCTGAGGCTCCAACGGCGGCAAATTCAGAAGATTTACAAGCATGTCTGGCATAGAACAAACCGAAATCAACCCGCGGTGGAAGAACCAGATTGAAGGCTACTTGGATCTCCTGCCACAGAGCAAGAGCCATGACCTCTATCCAGACGGTTTCATTGGGGGAATGCCTCGCTCAACTCGCCCACGGCACACCTGAATGCGAACCAGCCCAAGTACCTGACTATGCGGTGTGTTATACTCCTTTGCTTGGTTTCGACCCCCTGATGCCGAGAGTGACCTGGACGATCGAGCTTCACCCGGAGAGTAGAGTAAACACGAAAAGTGAGTAGTGTCTTAGAGATCATACCCCTCGGCGGTATCGGCGAGTTTGGGATGAATTGCATGGCTGTGCGCTATGAGGATGAGATGATCATTCTCGACGCCGGTATGGGTTTTCCTGAAGAGACCGCGTACGGTGTTGATGTTTGCATACCTGACTTCGACTTTCTCGAAGAGTATCGCGACAACATCACTGCCATAGTTCTCACGCACGGTCACGAGGACCATCTGGGCGCGCTGCCTTACATCCTCAAGAAATTCAACGTTCCCGTCTACTGTTCGCATTTCACTGCCGGCCTGGCGGAAAGCAAACTCGAAGAGCACGATCTGGTGGGCGACACGCTGGTCCATCGAGTCAACCCACGCGATGTGGTTGAGATCGGCGTTTTTACAGTTGAGTTCATTCGCGTGTCTCATTCGTTGGTTGATTGTTTCTCGCTGGCGATTAAGACTCCCGTCGGAACGATTATTCATACCGGCGACTACAAGGTCGATGAGACTCCCGTGATTGGTGAGCCGATCGATCTGCGTTCCTTCCGCCGTTACGGTCAGGAAGGCGTACTCGCGTTGCTTTCGGATTCAACCAACGCCACCGTACCGGGCCGCACGCCGTCGGAACGGGCCGTGATTCCCGCCTTCGAGGAAATCTTTGCCGAGGCCAAGGGTCGGCTCATCGTAGCTGCCTTTGCCTCTTCCATTCATCGCCTGCAGATCGTCCTGGATATTTCGCAGCAGTTTAACCGGAAGGTTTGCGTGCTGGGCCGGTCGATGCTGAAGAATGTCGAAATCGCCGATCGTCTCGGTTATCTGGATGTCCCCGACGGTTTGCTGGTCTCTTTCAATCAAGCTAAACAGATGCGCGACCATGAGATAGTGTTTCTGGTCACTGGTTCTCAGGGTGAATCGCGCGCGGCTCTTTCGCAGATGGCGACGCAGAGTTACAAGGGAATGACCATCGAAGAGGGCGATACGGTGGTGCTCTCGGCGCGTATTATTCCCGGCAATGAGCGCACAATTTCTCGAATGATTGGCTTCATTTACAAACGAGGCGCAAATATCATCGAAGAGAAACGACGACTGGTCCATGTGAGCGGCCATGCTTCCCAGGAAGACATTCGCATCATGACTGAAGCCGTGCGACCGAAGTTTGTGGTGCCGATTCACGGCGAGTATCGCATGCTGTTTCGTCACAAAGAGTTTGTCAAAAACCATCTTGGCTACGCGGAAGAGAACATCATCCTCATCGAGAACGGAGACGTGCTCGAACTCGATGGCGAACGAGCGGCAGTGGTCAATAAGCGAGAAATTGGCCGCACGTTCATCGATGATTCCGGGTTCGAAGAGATTGAGAGCGAGACCGTGCGCCAGCGCAAGCAGATGGCCTACGATGGCATGATTACGCTGATCGTCACCCTCAATGCGGAGACCGGTGTGCTCCATGGTGATCCGGAAATTGTCACGCGCGGAGTGCGCGGATTCGATTCCTCGAACGGTAACCTGAAAGACGCCCAGCGCATTGTGGCGGCGGCCATCGCCGGCGCCTCACGCGAGACACTGACGGACGCAACCCTTCTCAAGGAACACATCCGCGTTGAATTGAAGCGATTCATCCAGAAGCTAACCGGCGCGCGGCCCGTGATCATGCCGGTTGTGCTGCAGGTGTAGTCTGCCTTTCAGAGCTACGGACAAAACCAACAACGAACAGGCGCGAACACTAGCGTGGATCCCAAAGCCGAGAAGACGGTCTCCGATCTGTTGCGTGAAACCGCCGTCGAGGTGCTTCCGGCAACCTTCGTGCTTCTTGGTCTGAGCCACCAGAACTGGGTTCGCATATTGGAGAATCCGGAGCTAAGCCCGAACGCCGAGTCGCCCTTCCTGGTTTTTCGCGATGGCCGCGAAGTGACCTTGCTCCTGGAAGAAATCGACTATCAGCGCATCCAGCATCTCGTGCGCGACGCTAAGATTGAACGCGGGTTTAGACTGGTTACGCTCAATCTCGAGCTGCACTGGAATGTGGTAGGTTATCTCGCGCGCGTGACTGAGATTCTGGCTGCGAGCGGAATTCCGGTAGGCGCGCTTTCGGCTTTTTCGCGGGACCATCTATTAATCAAGCAGGATGATCTGGGAACGGCTCTACGCGTCCTGGGCGAACACGTGAAAGAACTCTGTTAACCCAATTCCGTATGAATGGATGTCTATAGAGTCGTCAGGTGATAGTGAAGCGTGCTCGAGGTGAGCGCCGCGGCTGGCTGTGGCGAGAGACGATCAAGTGAGTTACTGGCAAGATAAAGTCGTGATGGTGACCGGCGCCTCGTCTGGCATCGGACGCGGGATCGCGGTTGAGCTGGCTCGACGCGGTGCTCGGCTCGGGTTGGTTGCGCGACGTGCAGAGACTCTGCAGGAAATTGTCAGCGAGATTGAGACCCTCGGTGGCCAGGCGCTCGCCTTGCCGGGCGACGTTCAGGATGCGCCTGCTATTCGCGCCGCAGCGGATCGCTTCCGTGAAGAGTTTGGTGTTATCGATGTTCTGATCGCCAATGCCGGGATTGGTTCGACGAATGATGCTGCTGAGCTGCGAGCGACCGAAGTAGCAAGTGTCATCAATGTAAATGTGATCGGCGCGGCGAACAGCGTGGCCGCCGTTGTTCCGGAGATGGTGGCGAAGGGGCATGGGCAATTGGTAGTGATTTCCAGCCTGGCCGCTTATCGTGGCCTGCCAAAGTCAGCGGCTTACTGCGCCAGCAAGGCTGCGGTTTCCGCGTTCTTTGAAAGCGTGCGGCTGGATCTACGGCCGCGGGGAATTGATGTGACGATAATTCATCCGGGCTTTATCAAAACGCCGCTGACCGCTGGTCGTCACGCTCAGATGCCCTTTCTGATGGAGCTCGACGACGCCGTGGAGAAAATCCTGAGTGCAATCGAGAAGAAGAAGAAGTCGTATGCATTCCCATGGCAGCTTGCGAGTATTGTGCGCGCCGGGATGATCATGCCAATCTTCATGTATGACTGGATTTCGAGCCGAAATTCTTTTAGAGAATAGGGGGGGGGATTTTTTGATTTTTGATTTGTGATTTTTGATTTTTGATTTGGAGCCCTTGGGATCACTCGAAGTCGTCCTCCCAAATCTGAGATCTGAGATCTGAAATCTGAGATCTGAGATCTGAAATCGCCAATCTAAAATCAAAAATCACAAATCAAAAATCCAATGACTTTATTCCAAGCCATCATTCTCGGCATTGTCCAGGGGCTGACTGAGTTCATTCCTGTCAGCTCCACGGCCCATCTCGTCTTTGCTGCGCGCGCGGTCGGACTGTTCGAAGGTATCGAACAGACGCTCAAAGCCGAGCAGACTACGGCCACAATTGCAGTGATTCAGCTGGGAACGCTGCTGGCCGTACTTGTCTATTTTGCTCGCGACATCGTCAACATCTCACGCGCCTTCGTGATCGACCACTTGGCACTTTTACGAAGACTGAAGGGCCGAAACCTGGCTGATGAGCAGGCGGTTGATTCAAAGCGGGCCACTTCCAGACTGTCGCAGGATGCCTGGTTGGGGTGGCTGGTAATAATCGGCTCAATTCCGGTGGGCATTGTAGGTCTGGTCTTCAAGAAACAAATTGAGGGTACTTTCACGAAGAACCTCTGGGTGATTGCGACGATGATGATCGTGGTTGCAATTCTGTTAGGTATCGCCGAACTGGTTGGCAAACGAAAGCGGTCGATGGAGGATCTCACGATCCGAGACGCGCTGGCGGTTGGTTTCGCTCAGGTGTTGGCACTCCTTCCGGGATCAAGCAGATCGGGGTCGACGATAATGGGCGGTTTGTTTGCGGGCCTAACGCGCGAGACAGCTGCAAGGTTCTCGTTTCTGCTGTCGATCCCGGCAATCGCCGCCAGCGGGCTCCTGGAGCTCAAAGAAGCGATGGTCAAATTGCCACCCGAAACTTACGGATCGCTAGCCGTCGCTACCGTCGTGTCAGGTTTGGTGGGTTACGCGTCGATCTGGTTACTGCTCCGGTTTCTGCGTACGCATTCGACCGGAATCTTCATCGGATATCGGCTACTGGTGGGCACACTGATCCTGCTGGCGCTGGCTGGCGGGTACATTACCGGCAACGTGAGTTGAGCCCCCACGGAGGACCCACGCGGAATCGGAAAATTAGGCAGCGATGAACTTTTCATTTGGGCGCAGTTGATTGACGAGGGTGAACTAGTATTCCATGATGGAATCATCGCGCGACTCGGATCTGATAAGCAAAGAATCGTACCTTCCACCCTTAGTAGGCTTATCTCACTTGGCGCGAACCTTATCAACGAGATAGCTGCCGCGCGCTTGCACGACCAAGCTCGGCAGCCGCACTCTTACTTTGATCTGTCGCCGTTGGCCCGGCTCCAATTTTGTTTTGGGGTAATAGCCCAGGCTGTACTGCCTGCGAAGTTCATCGGCCACTTGTCCAAACGTCTTGCTTAAGTCGGACACACTCTCTATTCGATAATGCCGCCCACCAGTTTTCTTCGCTAAATCCCTCATGTAAGCGTTAATCTCCTCGACTCGTTTGAAATAAACTTCTTTGCTTACGTAACTCGGTGGTTCGACCGTGAAAGTACCGAACTGTACGGTGTATATTAGAGCGTCCTGCTCCTCGGCATCGCGCAGATTTCCCTTTGCGGTGGCGGTGTACCCTGTGCCGACCCCGTCAGAGAATAGAACTATCGCCTTGCGACCGCGCACCTTCTTCATGCGCTTCAGGGCATGATCAACCGCTTCGTAAATCATTGTGTCATGATCGCCTGTGCGTGACGCGAGTTTAATGCCCTTTTTCAAATCCCTGACCTTGGTAACTTCGCGTAATGTGGTTACCCATGCGGAATCTGAAAATGACGCAGCGATTAACTGATCATCAGGGCGAAGCTGATTGACAAAGGCGTTGGCGGCGCGAACTAAATCTTCCATGTGAGGAGTCATCGAGCCACTTGTATCTATCAGCAAAAGAATCGTAAAGGGGTGGTCGACCGGCGCGAAGAACGCAATTTGTTGTTCAACTCCTTCATCAAAAATCTGGAAATCTTCTTTCCCTAGATTAGTAATGTACCTTCCATCTCGATCGACGACGCTCGCCGGGATCGTGACGAGATTAGTGTCCACGCGGATCACTTCCTCTTGGTGGTCCTTCTGGTTTGACTGACTAGAGGTCACAGGGAGCGGTATGGTAGTGACATCGGGCGCGCTGACAGGCTCACCTAAAGCGTGGCTGACTCGCCAGAGTGCGAATAGAACTAAGGCGTTTAGCAAAACAAGCCTTCGTGCTTTCATAGTCTCCGACCTTAATAGCAGAAGCCCAATAGTACGTTGATGAAGAGGCGAGAAGACACAGCCTCGATACCTCATCAGGCATTGGAGCTGGTTATCTCTACGGTTCCCGTCGGAAAGGTGACTGCAGATCGGAATGTGCAATGTATCAACCAGCAGCCGACACTAATAACACCGCGGTAAGCCACCGGAGCCTGTACATGACTCGTTCCCCGGACACGCTACGCACCTCTGCCCGCCTATGTTTTCACAGATTTGGTAGTACCCGCTATGGGCACTCGGATCAGTACAGCTAACCTGACCATTGATTATCGGGCAGTGATCTGCGTACTCAGTTTGGCAGTTGGGCGCTGATGAGGGGCCCCCGTCCTCACACCAAACAGCGTGGATGATGCAGTTCTGGAATTGTGACTGGCAACTAGCAAGGCAACTGTTACAGTTCCCATCCGTCGTGCTACATGACGTGGCGCAGCTGTCGTAACACATGATCTCAGATGCTTCGCAGTCCTGAATGCAAGGTGCGGCGTAAACCCTTTCGATGCTATCTGACGAACTAAAGAAGACGAGAAACAACGAAAGCAAAAGCAAACCGAGCACCAACAGCCTTTTGTACGTTGCGCGGACTTCTTCGGAAAACATGACCTACCTCCTCTTTGAGAATTGTTTATAGCTAACCACCGGGCTCGCCTAGAAAGCGGTTTATCACTTCAGCTTCTTTCTCTGGCGGCAGTTTACCAACCCATGACTCGATGACGGAGCCGTTCTTATCAACAACGATAAGCGTCGGAGTAGCCCTAGCATAAACGGCACGCGGCACGGACTGCCTGGTCTCATCCACAGTGATGCCGTGAGTGCTGAGATACTGCTGTGCCTCGCCGCTGCTCTGTGGCAGAACAGCTATCAATTTCACATTATTATGTCCGACTTTCTGTCGCGCGACCCTCTGATAGAATGGTGCGCTCTCGGTACAATACCGACAGTTAGTCGAAAGCACCATGAGAAGAGTTTTGTCGCTTTTGTTCCAATCTACTCCTGACAGCGACAGCTTCATGCCCGGCTCTATCCGCGGGTCCTCGACATTTTTAGTTTGGTGAAAGATAGGCAATGCGTAGCGGCTGACGAGAACGCCACCGAGTGAGAATGCGACTACGATGATAGCGATGTTCGCGAGGAACTGAACCTTCTGGTGGAGGTTGCGCATAATCACCAAACTGTGGAAGCGACAGCGGTTTGACCGAACCTTTCATGCAGATCCGGCAGAGGGCTGTACATTCGGTGCTTTAATTAGCGTTGTTTAGGTGTAAGGCCTAAACAACAGCCGTCTTATACATCCTTAATAGAAATATTGCAAATAGAAATATTGCAAGCGCATTGTCATCAACAGAGCATTCTTAGCCAACATTCTCATCACACTCTCTCACGCAGACTCCACTATCAAGAGACTCTCTGATACAGCCGCTGATCCGTACTTTCCATAGATGCGGCTAACACTGAGATTTACCAGCACCGAGCAGGCATATCCGACCTGCATTCTTAGCGATAATATGAAACTCGATGTTACCCATGCGTCCAATCGCTGGCCGAAGTACCCATAAATATTCGAGTTTCCTGTCGTCAAAGGGCGTAGCCCGGTTTTCTGGAATCCCTCTGCGCCCATTCCAGAAAATGTGTATCAAAGCGTTCCTCGACGGTCATCATGCCCGTGGCGACACCCAAATGAAATAACTTAACCATGATCTGCGATATTCGGTTACACTAGCTGCGGCCCTTCTGTCGCCTCGCCCGGCCCGAATCTCCGGCTTGGTATAAACAACACTAAAAGGTGGTGAGTTTGAATGAATGCGAAAGACCTCCAAGCGAGGACGAGTCCGCCCCAGCGACCCCGCAGCCCCCGGGTTCCGGTAGAATTTGCTCTCGAAGTTGAAGGAACCACATCGGCCGGGGAGAGTTTCCACGTAAAGGCGCAGGCCATTAAGATCAGTCGTGCCGGAGCCACAATCATTCTCGACGAGGAAGTCGCCGTAGGATCGGTGGTCAAGCTCACACCTCCATTCGGGCGAAAGCTCGAGGCGCAGGTTAATGGAGTCTGGATGGACGAGATGGACAACAGCCGGCGGATCGGCGTAAAGCTGCTCGACACAGATGGTTGGTTTGCAGAATAGATTTAAAACGAACGAGCGACAGATGGCCGATTGTTGCATGCCAAGGCGTTGGATTCTCCGCGGGCAGGATACAAACCGAGCCCCCTCGCTCGGCCCAGTTCTTGAACATCTCCATTAATCGTCGCACTCCTCAGTTCTCCCGGATGTGTTGATGACCATTCGGCGCAAGTCTTTCCTCCATCTCTATTAAGATCAGTCCCCGAATCTCCGGCTCCTAACTTGCGGATCATGTCCGAACCGCGTCTAATTGGAGCGAAACGTCCGAAAACGCATGTTAGCGGGCCCATTGGAAACAATTAGTGGAATGGTGGGGACCTGAACAAACGGTTGCGGCGACCAACGGCATCACAAGGGCTACGGTACCTTGTCAACTAAGCGATAGAGTGCAGGAGATAACACCAAAAAGGGCTTTTGCGATTGGGCTGCGGGCGCGGTTTCCTCTGATTGCGCGCACCGTGGCAATTGTCATACTCACGGCAGGGATCGGATTCATCGGCATTTCCTACTACCAACTCCGCAACAACAAGAAGTTTTGGCTTACGGGGAAAACTCCAGAGCTGTCGAAAGAGATCACTGGCAGAATTGAAGGCTATGAGCAACGCGTCACCAAAGGCGATCGCTTGTACCTGCTGCTCAAGGCGGCAGTCGACATTACTTATGCTGATGGCCACCATGAACTAGAAGCCGTTAACCTTACGGTCTATCCACCTGAAGGTGATAAACCCGATCAAATCTCAGCGGCCAGGGCTATCTACGATCAGAAGAATTCACTAATCACCTTTCTTGGGAATGTGAAGATTGAGACCAAAGATGCGCTGAAGGTCAATACCGAGTCTCTCTCGTACAACCAGAGCACTGAAATCGCGCATACCGAAGCGCCCATGACCTTTACGCGCGAGAATGTATCGGGGCGATCGACCGGGGCGATCGTCGAGTCAAAGAACAAGAGACTTGAGCTGAAGAACGCAGTGGAGATCAAGGTAGCTCCCGAAGTGTTGAAGGATCCCCAGGCCAAGGCGGGTTCGTCTCGCTCGCGGCCAGTAACGATTCGTTCGGCTCATGCGACCTTTGAGCAGGCCACGATGAAGTTGTCTTTTCACGAAAAGGTAACGGTGGAGCAGGAGCGCGACGTCATGAGCGGCGACAATCTCTTCGCGACCTTGAATGAGCAGAAGCGCCTCCAAAGAGTTGAGTTAAGGGGCAACTCCTACCTGCGCACAATGGAAGAAGGACGTGCGGCGGACGTGAACTCGGTGGACATGGATTTCTATCTCGACAAGGACCAGCGGTTGGAACGGGCCGTGGCGTTCAAAGACGTGAGCGCCAAGAGTCTTGATTCCGACGCCGACATGCATGTGACCGCCGTCAATTGGATTGAAGTGACTTTTCAGGCTCAGGGCGAACGCAGCCTGCTGCGAGTGATGCGCACCGACGGCCGATCAGTGCTCAATCTATCCGCCCCTAAATCGAAGGCCAGCGACCCACGCGCGGCAAATAAACGGTTGACTGCTGATTCCGTTAACCTTTTCTGGCGGGCTACTGGCCGCGATCTGGAGAAAGCCGAGGCGCTTGGCAACGCGGAGTTGTTCGTAGATCCGGCGGTCAAGTCTGCCAACGCGGACCGCAAGACACTCACCGCGCCCCGTTTCGATTGCGACTTCTTCGAAATGGGGAACCTGGCCCGCACTTTCAAAGCATCGGGAGGCTCAAAGGCCGTGATTGAGCCAGTTCAGCCCAGCGAGAAGGTAGGAACTCGGACACTTACTTCAGAGATAATGACCGCAGTGTTCATCAGGGAGACGCAGGATGTCGAACGCCTGGATGCACAGGGAAACGCCAAGTTCAATGAGAGGGATCGTAACGGAGTGGCTGCAAACATTTCTTACGTGGCTGCCGATGATATGGTGCGATTGACTGGCGGCGAACCAACAGTGTGGGACTCGCGGGCGCGCACCAAAGCCGTCGAAATGGAGTCAAACCTGCGAGATGAAGTTTCCTATAGCCGGGGCAAAACGGCTACGACCTATTACAGCCAGGAGCAAACCAACGGTGCTACTCCGTTTTCAAAAGTTAAGAGCCCCGTCTATGTCGTCAGTGACCGCGGTGAATTTCACCATCAAACCGGAGTTGCTATCTATACCGGAAACGCTCGCGCCTGGCAGGACGATAATTTCGTGCGCGGTGACAAACTGACGATCTATGTCAACGATAAGAAGATGGAAGCCACTGGTCACGTACAAAGCGCGATCTACAACGCGCGTCGCCGAGTTGAAGGGACGAGCACTACCGCGCCGGTCTTCGCTTCCGCCGAGTCAATGTTCTATTCGGAACCGAACCGGCTGCTGCATTACGAGACCAACGTGGACATCCGCACCGCAACAGATCGCGTGACGAGCGGCGTCGCCGACGTCTACCTCTCCAGAGAAACGAGCGAAGTGGAAAAGACGATCGCCCAGGGCAACGTGGTGCTGACACAACCGAACAGAAAGGGCGTAGGCGACTGGATGCAGTACACGACGACCGACGAAGTCGCTGTGCTAAAAGGAAATCCAGCCAGGGTGGAAGACGCAGAGAAAGGCAGCACCGAAGGCGGTCGTTTGACCGTCTATGTGAGGGAAGGTAGAGTGATCGCGGACGATGTGAGAGGTCCACAGTCACCTGGACGTGTGCGTTCAACCCACAAGGTGACCAAGAAGCCGTAGCCGCTAAACAACGATGGCCATTCAGACAGAAGACCCAAAACTCGCCGTAAGGAACAATGAGACATCTGCTATTGCTGCAACCACCGCGACCGAG
>JAMQPI010000305.1 GCA_023717565.1 Pyrinomonadaceae bacterium
GGGCGAGCGTTCCGCGGCCAACCTGGTCGAGGCACTCGCGCGCAGCAAGCAGACGACATTCGCGCGATTCCTGCATGCGCTGGGCATCCGCGATGTCGGCGAGGCGACGGCCGAAGCACTGGCGACGCACTATCGCACCCTGAAGGCGCTACGCGACAGCACGGTTGAGGCGATCGAGGAAGTGCCGGATATCGGCCCGATTACTGCTGGGCATGTCCACGCATTTCTGGCCGAACCGCGCAATGCCAAGGTCATCGATGCGTTGATCGAACGAGGCGTGAGATGGCCGGCCGCTCGGGGCGCTTCAGCGACCAACAATCCGCTGAGCGGCAAGAGCGTCGTACTAACCGGCAGGCTTTCAACGATGTCGCGCGACGAAGCGGGCGATCGAATCCGCGAACTCGGCGGCAAGGTTTCGGGAAGTGTTTCTAAAAACACCGACTATGTCGTGGTTGGCGATGAGGCCGGTTCCAAGCTTAAGAAAGCGACGAAACTCGGACTCAGGATTCTCGAGGAAGACGAGTTCCTCAAGCTCATCGGTCGCAAGCGCTGATCACTCCTTGGTCCGAGCCGACGTCGTTTCGGCGGAACTGGACTCATGATCGACAATCATCTGAACCATGACGCCAGCACGAATTGACTGTGATTGGCTCATCGTTTCGCGCTCTGATATCCACCCTTCGACGTCCTGCAGAAAGCTGGCGCCGCGCCGAAAGAGCAATTGACGGAGCAGGGGGATCGCTGCGCGATCCAACCGGACGGAAATGACGCTGTCGTCGAACAGGCGGCTGTCTGTTGGCGAAGCGATGTTGTGCTCCAGGGTGCAAAACAAGTCACGCGCTGCGCTACCGAGTTGCTGCAACGCCGCGGCGTCCGCGCCGCCCAAGGTGTACCGGCGGGCGAGGGCTCGCACCGAGCCATCCTTCAAGATGCGCACCGCTCCAACCCGGAGCAGTTCGTCAAGAATGATCTTCGGATAAATGTCGCCGCTGAATGATCGGACGAGCCCCTCGAATGAGGGCTCTGGTCCATCGACCGGCAGCACGCGCGGCCGGCCATCTTCATCGGTGTACTCCGGGCTTTCAAACCAGCCGGCAAGCACGCGAGCGAGACGGTTTCGCTGATAGTCCTTGTCAACGGCAAGACCTGGCCGATTGGCCTCGGCCGACTTGACGATATTGCTGACCACATGACGGTGCAGGCCAGTAATTGTCGAAACGCGCGAGAAACTCGGAGTTTTACCCTGCTCTCGTAGGATATCTTGAGCTGCCTGAACGAATGCAATATTGGCAATCCTGGAAAAATCGTAAGTCGACAAGCCGTGGCGCAGCATGATTCGCGCCAGCGGACGCAGGAGGCGGAGGCATGCATCGCGTAAAGGGGTGTAAAGTTTTTGCATGACCTACAAGTCTAGCTTTGTTGGTGGCAATGACCTTGGATGACCTTGTGAATGATTCAGCTGTTCAACTGCTGGCCGGTGACAGAGTCGTGCCAGCTACCTAGCGCCTGCTTGTAAAACTGTGTCAATCGACGAGTGTGTGTTGGTCTCCGTTTCAAAGATCCTGCGAGGTTGTGAATATGCGTAACAATGAACCGCGGTTATCGACACATGATCGACCTAGTCAGGAACTCGTGGATGAAGTCGTTCGTCAGTTTGTGGATCTGCTGATTGCGGGAGGCACGAGTGTCGACATGATACGAAGCGCGACAACCAGATCACTTCTGAATTCAGTCGATGCTAACTTGGCGACCACATTTACCCAACTTGGAGAAATTCAGCGAGATTGCATGGAGGTGATGTGTACCTGGCGACGGGAAATCAAGTTTGTTGACGGCCAAGGCGTCCCACTGCCACTGCGACAAGGAATTGGTGTTGGTTCATTTGATGCGCTTTGCAAGAGTGCGGGTTGCAAGAACGAAGCCCAAGCAATACTGAAGACACTGTTCGACTTCGGGGCAATTTCGATCGATGGCGACGGTGGAATAGTTCCGGAGACACCAACTTTTTTGTTGGGGCGCGCCCATGGAAGCGGCCGACTTGCTGTCGACGGAGTGCTGAAGCAGTTGAAGGGATTTCTTCAAGTTGTTCATCGAAACGTTTGTAGCGTTTCAGGTACGAACAAATCGCGGTTTGAAAGAGCTTGTACCGTATCGGTTGCGGCCGAACTCGAGGCCATATTCGATACGTTGGTCCGTAGCCGCGGGCAAGAATTCATTGACTCGATTGATGAATGGCTTGAGCGCAACGCGAAGCGCGAAAGTGTCTCCGGGCGCTACTTGGAGCTTGGTGCCGGCGTCTACTTCATCGAACTAGGTGAAAGAGAAAACAGCTCAAAGAAGGGCTAAGTATCATATTTCCAATTTATCTCATGTACTTAGGAAATTTTGTTTCTGTATTGTTTAGATAGATCGTCTATCTATCTAATAAATAATAACTTATTCAACGTATTTCGCAGATTTTTGAACCATGACTTGCTGACGTCTTGGTGGGCCATTCGACCTGCCATCGTCGAGCGGAAAGTTATGTTTACTCCGCATAAGTCAAACGTTACATTAAGTCATGTCAGTGGCTTATACGGTTAACTTAAGACTACTAGCTGCATTCAGATTTTTACTTGTTCCGCTGGTGAGGATCCTCCTTAGAAACGGGATCACTTTCAACGAAATTTCGGAGGTTATTAAGGGGGCTTACGCGCGAGTTGCTGCTACGGATTTTGCTGTGCCAGGTCGACCAATGTCGTATTCGAGAATTTCGATTACGACAGGTATGGCGCGTCGGGACATTGAACGAGTCTTGGGCGAAGAAGATCGCCTTCGACGTGCGCTTGAAAGCAATGCAAGCCGTATCGCCAACGTACTGCAAGGGTGGCACAACGATCCGGAGTTTATGGGGCCCTATGGATTTCCGCGCGACCTAGCGTTTGAACGTGAGGTAGGCGGGGGTCAGTCGTTTGGTGATCTTGTTGAGCGTTACGCAACAGACATACCGTCTCAATTGATGCTTGAAGAGTTGATGCGTGTGAATGCAGCAACGATTGCTGAGGAAAGCGGCCTTATTCGAGTACTCAAGCGAACATTTATTCCGGAGCAGATGGCACCTGAGGTAATTGAAGTTTTTGCAAGAGGGGTGCGTCGGTACGTTGAAACGATTGATAACAATATTCGGGAAACAGACCCTGGTAAGCGGCGATTTGAACGCTGGGTTTTTCCCGATTACGGCATTCGAGAGGAAGACTGGGTGCCGTTCAGTGACATGGTGCGGGATCGACTGCAGGACGTGATTGAAGATCTTGAAACTCAGTTCGTGTTGTTTCGCAAGCCACGCCCTGAATCGGACCGGATTTTGAGTGTTGGTGTAGGGCTGTATCTCTACAAGGACGATTTGGCCGACGACAGGAAGTTTCAGGAAATGCTTGCGACTCTATTGGATGAAGAGCTAAACGCCGAACCAGGGGACTTAAGAAAGTGAAGATTAATTCGATAAATTCAAAGGGATTGATTGCAGCCATTTGCGGCGCGATCTCCCTTTTGTCCCTCGTTTCAACCGACGCACAAAGCCAGAACGCATGTGCCAGCGGCAAGGCCGCACTTGCTGCACGAAGCGAGGTGGGTCGGGCCTCATCGGAGTTTGGTTCCAGGCTCTTAGCCGTTGGTCGAGTTGACTCTGTGTCTGCAAGGCGAGGAGTTGAGGTTCTTGGACAATTTGTTCAACCTACAGCGGGTGATAGTTACGAAGTTGGTGATTACGCCGCTGTCATTGATTGGTCGACGAAGGCTTCCAAGTCGAGAATTTTGGAGGTACGCCCAATCGCGTCGCGATATGTACCTGGGGCCAGCGAGGTCTATTTGAGATCTGCTGTTCAGGCGTCGAACACGTCTCGTGCGCGACTGCGAGCTGGCAATGTCGACGTGGATTATTCAGCTGCGTCGCCAGGCTTCGATTCAGCAGTATCGATGCTTGGAACGGTTGTTAGCATTCGCGGGACTCAGCCTGCTCCGCGCGGTGTAGTCCTGGGGCGTTGCATGTCAGTGGCGCGCGACCTTGTGAGCTCGCGCGAGAAGACGAAGGCTGATGGATCACTGGGGACTGGCCGCCCCGATGGTTCGCTCGGCACTGGAAGCCCAGATGGTTCTTTGGGTACCGGGTCGCCGGATGGTTCGCTCGGCACCGGAAGCCCAGATGGCTCGCTGGGTACTGGCAGCCCGGACGGCTCACTTGGCACCGGAAGCCCCGATGGTTCGCTCGGCACCGGAAGCCCAGATGGCTCGCTCGGCACCGGAAGCCCTGATGGTTCGCTTGGCACGGGAAGCCCTGATGGTTCGCTGGGTACTGGCAGCCCGGACGGCTCGCTTGGCACAGGAAGCCCTGATGGTTCGCTGGGTACTGGCAGCCCGGACGGCTCGCTTGGCACAGGAAGCCCTGATGGTTCGCTGGGTACTGGCAGCCCG
>JAMQPI010000331.1 GCA_023717565.1 Pyrinomonadaceae bacterium
ACGGTGGTATCACACGTAAACAAGGATGGGGTGCCTTCCTAATTTGAGGATGAATCGTCATGAATCTAACTGAAGAGCAAAAGACACTCGGTCGAAGGAATTTTCTTAAGGCAGTTGCCGGCGCACCCGCGCTTGTCGCTCTCGGTGGCGTAGCGCTGACCCGCGGGCCGGTTCGAGGCGGGCCGGTAAAGATCGCCCTGGTCGGTACGGGCGATATGGGTGGAGGGCTGCTCAACCAGTATCAGAAAGAGTTCTGCGATCTGAAAGCGCTCTGCGACGTTAACCCCAAACGGCGCGCGGCGATGGTAGACAGAATGGTAAAGAAAGGGTGGCCCAAGCCCAACGAGTATGATGACTGGCAGGAGATGCTTCAGAAAGAGGATCTCGAAGCCGTGCACGTCGCGACTCCGCTATGGACTCACGCCGCCATAACCGTCGGGGCGCTGAATGCGGGTAAGCATGTGCTTTGTGAAAAGATGATGGCCAAGACTCCCGAAGAGTGCCAGCAGATGGTGGATGCGGCGAAGAAAAATAACCGGGTGCTGGAGATCGGTTATCAGCGTTACTACAACCCGATTTACCAAGCGGCCTACGAAAGTATCGTCAAGCAGGGAATCCTCGGCGACGTCTATCATGTGCGTTTGGTATGGCATCGAAATTCGACCTGGCGCAAAAACGAGGAAGCGCCGTCATCAAATTTCGATCCCAGCAAGTTTGGGTATCCCGATTGGGAGCACTTGCTCAACTGGCGGATGTACCGCAAGTATTCGGAAGGTTTGCTGTGTGAATTGGGCAGCCACCAAATCACTGCGGCCAGTTGGTTCCTCGACTCAGCACCAACGGCTGTATACGTGACGGGCGGAACCTTTCGTTATAAAGACGGTCGCGAAGTCTACGATCACATCTATGCGACCTATGATTATCCCGGCGATCGCACGGTGACCTTCTCGACCATACAGTCGAACGCTTTTGAACAGAACTACGAGATCTTTATGGGCACGAAGGGTACTCTGATCATGACCCGCGAACTGGAAGCATATCTCTTCCATGAAGGCGAAGGCGGCTCGACAACGAGAGTTGAAGTGTCGCGCCCATCGTCTGGGCCAGTGGCCGATTCTTCGGCCAGTCAACCTATCGATTCCACCTCGCGCACGGTAAATATGGGTGACAGTATCCCAAACAAAGGTGTTTCCTACCTAAATGAGATCGCGGAGTTTTGCGGCGCGATTAGGACCGGCAGCCCGATCCGCTGTGGTCCTGAGAAGGCGATGAAGTCAGCGGTGGCCGTTCTGATCGGAAACAGCTCGGCGGAAAAGCGCACCCGGCTGGAGATTCCCTGATAGAGATCCTGTGGTAGGCTCTCCATGTTAGGGATCGTCTCAATTTCGCCGTGAAATCATCAAACAGTAAGAACGCGATAGATCCGTATGCGGACGCCGGGGTGATCGAGCGGGAGTCTGATTCCGGGCTTCCCGCCAAGACTGCGCGCATGCTGCTCAGAGTCATCAGGGCGGCTCAGCCGGTACCGAAGATCGAGCTGGCGCGACGACTCGACCTCAACCGGGCAACCGTAACCACCGCGCTCAAACCCTATCTGACTTCTGGTCTCCTTCGCGAAGATGCCGTGCAACCCCTCGTGCGTTCAGGTCGCCGCGTGGGCCGCCCGCCAGTTGGGCTTTCGTTCGCGACCGATCGCGAATTCTTTGTGGGAATAAATATTGGAGTACGGCGGTCGCAGGTGGGAATTACCACGCTGGGCGGTGAGGTGCTGGAGGACGAGGACTTCGATACGCCGCCGGGCCATCGTGACGCGCTGGCATTGATCCGGACCAGTGTCGATCGGCTGTGTGCCAAGGCTGATGGGCGGACACTGAAGGTGATTGGAGTCAGCGTTCCGGGACCTGCCGACAACGAACGCAAGCGGTTGGTGTATGCCCCAAGACTTGATTGGCGCGATGTGCCGATCGAAGAACAGCTGCGCAGCGGTACGCAGTCTCGGGTCCGAGCTTATAAGGATGTTTCGATAGTCGTGGAAAACGATGCAACTGCGGCCGCGTTGTACGAAGCGAAGCTCAGACTGCGGCGGTCCACTGGCCCAACGACGGACGACTTTATTTTGGTTCGCGCCGGAACCGGAATCGGCGTTGGCCTCGTGTTGGGTGGAGAGATATATCGAGGCAAGGGAGTGGGCGAGGGAATTGCTGGGGAGTTTGGGCACATGACAATTGTTGCCCGGGGTAAGCCCTGCTTCTGTGGCAACCGGGGCTGTTGGGAACGATACGCGTCGGCTTCTGCGGCCTCCTTGCTTTACGTTGGAGATCGAGTTCGTCTAGGCGCGCAGCAAGCCCCGCACTACGTGGAAATTGTCGGTCGGGCGGAAGCCGGAGAGCAGCGCGCGAGAAGTACTCTAGAGCGAATCGGAGAATACCTGGGGATCGGAATCGCGAACGTGATCGCGGGGTTAGGTGTGCCGCATGTCATTCTTGGGGGCCGCATCGTCTTTGGGTGGAAGTTCATTCGCGATCCCCTCTATACCGCCGTAGAGCAGAGTATGGCAGGCCGAATCGGCGGTTGGAAGGTTGAGCCGGGCGAGCCCAGAGGCTCTGGACTGGGTGGCGCGTTGGAAGTGGCGGTCGAGGA
>JAMQPI010000353.1 GCA_023717565.1 Pyrinomonadaceae bacterium
CCTCATGGCCAACACGTTCTCACAAATCTACATTCAAACCGTCTTTGCAGTTAGCGGCCGCCTCTCGCTAATCACACCAGACTTTAAAGAAGAGTTGCACAAGTACATCACCGGAATTGTGACGAAGCAAGGACAAAAGCTCATCAGAATTAACGGAATGCCTGACCATCTTCACATTCTAATTGGCTTGAAACCGGCAATGGCGGTCGCGAACCTTGTTAGAGACATTAAGTCAGACTCCTCGGAATGGATTAATCGAAAGAAGTTGGCGCGTGGAAAATTCGCCTGGCAGGAGGGCTACGGCGCGTTCTCGTATGGTCATTCGCAGCTAGACACGATCGTTCGATACATAATGAATCAGGAAAAACACCATCGCCGTAGATCATTTAGGGATGAGTACCTGACGTTATTGCGAAAGTTCGAGATCGAGTTTAAAGAGGAATACGTATTCGAGTTCTACGATTGAATGACATCGCGCTTCTAAAGGAGTGCGAAAATATCGTCTGTGGCGGTGCTATAAACATCGCACTCCTTGTTCATGCTTCGATTCTGAGTCTAAATCGCATAGGAACATAGCCTGGACGTTCGCCGTACTCTTCCTTAAAATCAGCTATAGTCGTATTGCCGAGGTGTCTATGCATTGTCCCAGATGTGGTCAGCAACAAGTCTCCGATGAAATGAAATTCTGTTCGCGCTGTGGTTTACCGATCAGTGGGTTGGCCGAGTGGGTCGCTGGCGGTGGAGTTCCTGCCACGAACGCAGCAGTAAAAAAGATTTCCGCAGGCTCGCCGCGGCGAAAGGGGATTCGCCTGGGAGCAAAAGTGATGTTCCTAAGCGGCGTACTACTTCCTGTCTTTCTGGCGATAAGTCTCGCTGTCGACGAAGGGGGTCCGATGATTCTCCCGGTCCTCGTCTTCTTTGTGGGGCTTACGATCATGCTTTACTCCCGCCTCTTCCGTGAAGACATCCCGTCCTTCGAAAGTGATCTGGCCCAGACATCCCGACTAGCGGCCGTGTCAGAGGCCAGCGCATTGCCACCGGCATCTAACATTCCGATCCATAACGCAGTGGATTTCGCGCGCCAGCGGGTGAGAACAAACGAGTTGGCCCAGCGACCGAGTGTTACTGAACACACGACAAAGCTGTTGGACCAGGAGTAGCCGGCCGTTTAGACCAGCAACAGCGGTGTTGGCCCCGACGTAGCAGCTTTCGAGTGACACTTTACAGCGTAGCCGAAATAGCGCCATTCAATCTAAAACGTAAAAATTCACCGCCGACACCCAACGCTCCTCCAGGTGTTTCGCTCCTGGTTCCACCCCACTCCAGTTGAGAGGAAGACACTTCGGGGGTTCCGATGCCTGATTTGACGTCGGTTCAGCAGATAACTGTGGTACCTTGCAGAACCGAGCTGAAATATGAAAATAGGGAATTTTAAAAAACTAGCAGCGTTAACATTCGCACTCGCTTTTCTGAGTTGCGGCATTACCAATGCCCAAACACCCAACGCATATGGATACAGTACCGGCTACGGTACGGTGTACGGATCATTCGGCTTGGCGTCGACGATGCAGAGTATGTACAACGTTTCCCGAGCGCAGATGCAGAGGTCGACCGCTCGCAACGCGATGATCAAAAAGTGGGGGCTGGCGGCCGTGGAAAAGGCCGAACGTGAAGCTGGATCCAGATCGTCAACCGGTACTAAAACCTCCGCGCCCTCAAATCCGGAGATATTCGTGCCCCCTCCTCCAGTCGTACGAAATCACGGAGTGTATCGTCCCGATCCGTCCGTTGACACCGGCAAGGCATTGGCCGACAACCTCGGTGACACCCCGGAAGAGAAAGCCCTGATAAAACGGATTTACGCAGCTACCAAAGCCGGCTACGAAAAGGAAGCGGCGTTAAAGGGTTGGCAAAATAATATCGCCGCCGGGCTGACGTTCTTCACCGTGACTGCGATGACCGTATACCACGATGCTGAGGAGCCAAGCGATGAAGCAGTCAACACATATTACAAAGTAATGAATGTGGCCCTGGATGAAATGCCGGAATTGGCTACCGTAGCGAGCAAAGATAAACAGGCCTTTAATAACATGTTGATCGGTTTCAGCGGAATGCAGGTCGCAGTCTATTTGGAAGCTAAACAAAACAACGACGCCGACGCACTTGCCACTTCCAAAAAACTCGCAGGAATGTTGATAGAGATGATTCTAAAAACCGATCCCGAAAATCTTCGAATTGAAAACGGCCAGATCGTGATGAAGTAGTTTATTCCCCGCATTCGATCCAGGTTTCTCATAGCGCCCGCCGGACCGCCTTGCCAGGCTTGGCGCCTTCAACGATCTTGTCATCGCGGACGACGAAGACGCCGCCGACCAGCACGTGCCGGATGCCTTCGGAGTAGAGTGCCGGCTGTTCAAAGGTCGCGCGGTCGATGACGGTTGCCGGGTCGAAGATCGTGATGTCGGCATCGGCGCCGACCTTGATGCGGCCTTTAGCGCGCATAGCGGGAACGGCCTTTTCCAAACGCTGGGCGGGCAGCAGCGACATTTTTCGAATTGCATCCATAAGCGACAGAGCATTCTGCTGACGGACATAAACCCCAAACACCCGCGCAAAGGTTCCCACTCCGCGCGGATGACCTTTGCCGTTTTCGATCAATCCATCGCTGGCAACCATCACACGCGGATTGGCAGCGGCCAGACGCGAGATCTCTTCAGGGATCGCATGGCCTATGACTGATCCGCCCTCTTTTCGGTAACGCGCGAACGTTTCCGGAGTCAATCTCTCGCCGGTCGCCACCCATTGCAGGTCTTTGAACGTAATGCCGAACTTCTCTTGCCAGCCCTCGTCATAAATGGCCGACTCGAGGCGCGTCTGCGTGGCTGTGTAGGGATAAGCCTCCGTCGTCACATCGAGGCCTTGCCGCGCAGCCCCTTCGATCATTTCCAAACAGGTCGCCGTTTGCCGGAGGCACATGCTGGTGATATGCACGACGTGCAGCGAGGCGCCGGTCCCGGCGGCGTCTGCCAGGACTTCCTGCAAGGCGCCGATCGCACTTCCCGGTTCGATTGCGCCGGCGTACCGCATGTGAACGTAGTTCGCCACGCCGCGCCCGGCCGCGAGAGCAAACAGATCGAACACCTCTGCCCGCGTCGTCGTCGGCACATAGTTGATGCCGAAGCCGATGCCGAGACCGCCTTCGTCCAAGCCTTGTTTGATCAGGTCGGCGACTTGGCGAACTTCATCGGGCGTCGCGACTCGGTTGATTGCGTTGTCACGCGGCAGAAATGTGCCGGTGTCTTTCATCACGGCCATCTTCGCTGGGATATGGCCGACCGTCGCGCCGAAGTTGATGAGCGCTGTGCCTTCGCGCCTGGAGTACCACGCGGCCACAGGCGATACGCCGACTTCCATTTCAAGCGCCGTCGTTACGCCGTCCCGCGCCTTGTAGCGATAGTTTTCGTCGTCCTGCCCGTGTGAATGCAGGTCGATAAAGCCGGGCGAGATGACCAGACCTTTTGCGTCGATCAGCGTACGTCCCCGCAGTGGTCTGGCCGAAATGGCAGCAATCTTGTTTCCGCGGATGCCGACATAGCGAACCGCGTCGGTATTCGATTCCGGGTCCATCACCCGCCCATTCGCCAGCACAATGTCGAAATCAGCGGCGCTCTGTCCCTTGGCAACAGATGCCGGCATGGCCAGCAGGGTAAGCAACGTCAACAAAACCGCTGCGATGACCGGGAACAACATAGCACGGGTGAACAAGTGGCACGGGGTCGTTGTGGATAATTCGAGAGTTGGCGTCGAAATATGCGTGGGTTCGGGGCATCGTTTCATACAAATCTATTCCTCCAATTCAGCCGTTTGAGTAGATTATCAGGAGACATATAATGAAGCGAAATATAATCTCAAGTCATACAGCTTTTGTTAGCCTGTGGCCGCATGAATTGGGTCACCATCATCTGGTCCATGGTCAACTGCCTTTAGTATTGGTGAAGACGGTTCCCATCGTGAGATTCAGCGAGGTGCAACAATGATGAAACAGAGCATCAGAGTCTTCTCTCTTTTAGCAACAGTCCTCTTGTATGTGTTGACTTTCAGCGTCCAATCCCAACAGCAGGACGTTGAGAGAGTCGAAATCAGACGCGTCCACCTTCCCGTTACTGTTTTAGACAAAAAGGGGAATCCGGTAATAGGTCTAAAGTCGAGCGACTTTATGATCTTCGAGGACAAAAAACCGCAGCAGATTGAAACCTTCAGTGATGAGAACGACCCAAGTCAGCCCCTTTATATTGGCGTGCTTATGGACACGTCTCCTTCAGCCATCGCGAAGCTCAAGTTCGAGCAAGAGGCGGCCATGAATTTCCTGCGCTCAGTGTTACGCCCACGGAAAGACCGCGCGGCACTCGTGACATTTGACGATGAGGTCATATTGCGACAGGACTTCACCGACAAGATCGACTTGTTGGAGCGAGCCATAGCCGGCTTGAAAAAGCCTGGCAAGCAAACAGCTCTTTACGACGCCGCCTGGGGATTTTGCAATGACAAGCTGCGAAACGCGCCCGGACGACGTGCCATTGTGGTGATCACGGACGGGGACGACACCTATAGTCGTGCGCTCCTAAAAGACGTTATCGAAGTCGCACAGCAAACCGAGACAACCGTCTTTGCAGTTTCGACTAAAGCCGGATTCGCTGGCACGGTACCCGGCGTCGATGCGGGTCAGGCCCCTGACGATGGTGACCGTGGCCTCATGCGGCTTGGTGAGGAAACGGGCGGACGTGCCTTTTTTACTGGCGACCCTCTCCAACTCGAACAAGCTTTTGATAAAGTCGCCAGGGAACTACGCGCGCAGTATCTCGTCACGTACAAGCCAACGAACGAACGTTATGACGGTAACTTTCGTCGAATCGAGGTCAAGCTTGTAACGGCTCGGGATGGACTGAAACTACGGGCTAAGCGCGGTTACGTAGCGTCAGCTCAAACAGGTAAAGGTAGGTGAACTCGTAGGAGGAAAAGATGGCAAACCTGAAGTCAGATGGCAGTAGTAACGACGCCAGAGGTGCGAGCGTGGCGAGAGTCGATATGAAACTCGAGGTGGTCGTCATCCCCGTCGCGGATGTCGACCGCGCGACCTCGTTTTACGCGCGGCTTGGGTGGCGGCAGGACGTCACGCCGCCCGGTTCCGGAGTGGTCCAGTTCACGCCGCCGGGCTCCCCGTGCTCAATTCAATTCGGCAAGAACCTCACGTCGGCATCGCCAGGTTCGGTGCAGAGAACATACCTGATCGTCTCCGACATCGAGGCCGCCCGGGACGAACTGGTCGCCGCCGGCATCGAGGTGAGCGAGATCTTCCACTTCGGTCCAGCCGGCCCGGTTCCCGGCCCGGATCCCGAGCATCGCACCTACGGCTCCTTTGCCACGTTCAGCGACCCAGACGGCAACAGCTGGTTGCTGCAGGAGATCACGAAACGGCTTCCCGGGCGTATCGACGCTGCCGCCACTTCGTTCGGCTCCGCAAGTGACTTGGCGAGTGCGTTTCGGCGTGCGGAGGCCGCCCACGGCGAGCACGAGAAGGGCACCGGGCAGCGCGATGCGAACTGGCCCGACTGGTATGCCGAGTACATGGTGGCGGAGCAGTCCGGGATTGAGTTACCGACGTGAGCGACCTTTAAGGATCGTCATCGGTGGCGAGCTCACTTAGGAAAGCTCTGATCAAGTTTGGTAACCGAGGGACCGCATAGTGCCCCTTAGCGACCGGTCATTCGCGCCAGGTTTTCGGGGTATCGAGCCCCCTGCACAGTAATCGTTGAGGCGGCGCTATCGATTTCGCGGAGGTCGTCGGGCGTGAGTTCGACTGCGACTGCCCCGATGTTTTCGTCCAGGCGATGCAGCTTCGTAGTGCCTGGGATCGGTACAATCCACGGCTTCTGGGCAAGCAGCCAGGCGAGCGCGATCTGAGCGGGTGTCACCTTCTTTCGCTCTGCGACCCTGCCAAGCAAATCAACCAGAGCCTGATTCGCCTTTCGAGCCTCGGGAGTAAAGCGAGGGACGATGTTGCGGAAGTCGGAACTGGCGAAGGTAGTGTTCTCGTCGATCCTTCCCGTGAGGAAGCCTTTACCAAGAGGGCTAAAGGGAACGAACCCGATTCCAAGTTCCTCGAGCGTCGGTAACACTTCTGCCTCAGGGTCTCTAAACCACAGCGAGTATTCGCTCTGAAGTGCCGTCACGGGCTGAACGGCGTGGGCGCGACGGATTGTTTGCACTCCTGCTTCGGAAAGTCCGAAGTGTTTGACTTTGCCTTCCTGAATCAAGTCCTTCACAGCTCCCGCCACGTCTTCGATGGGCACGTCCGGGTCCACGCGATGTTGATAGAGCAGATCGATGGCATCGAGCTTAAGGCGCTTAAGCGATGCTTCAGCAACCTCTTTGATATGCTCCGGACGGCTGTCCAACGCAGACCATCTCGACGTATCTTCGGCACCAGGCTTGAAGCCGAATTTGGTGGCGATCACCACTTGCCCACGTAAAGGAAAGAGTGCTTCGCCCACAAGTTCTTCGTTCGTGAACGGGCCGTAAACTTCAGCGGTATCGAAGAACGTAACGCCGCGTTCAACTGCCGTACGAATCAGTGAGATCATCTCCTGCTTGTCTGCAGGCGGACCGTAGCCAAAGCTCATTCCCATGCAGCCGAGACCAACGGCTGAGACTTCCAGACTACTGTTTCCGAGGTTGCGCTTTTCCATTGTCTCTCCTTGGCAGGAAGAACCATTGATCGGCATCCGTTTCTAAACATTTGGGAATACCCTAGGTTAAGACTCGATAGCGCGCCAGAACAATGGTGACGTTGTCTAACCCGCCGGCGCTTAGAGCCAGATCGACCAGGCTTTGGCAGGCATCGCCGGCCGACGGGGCCGCCAACAGCGTCGAAGCGATTACCTCATCCGCGACCATCCCGGTTAGACCGTCGGTGCATAGCAGGATCTGATCATTGTGGTTTAGGTGTAAGCGTTGAACTTGAGGATCGACGGGTTCGCCAGTGGATCCGATCGCGGCCGTCAGAACGTGGCGCATCGCGCGCGTTGCAGTATCTTCGGGATCCGCAATTCCGGCATCTATCAATGCCTGAGCCAGGGTGTCGTCTCGGGTTAGTTGGTGGAGTCTTCTTCCCCTCAGCAAGTAAGCTCGAGAATCGCCAATGTGCCCAATCAGCAAGTTCAAGCCCAGGCTCACGGCTACGGTTAGGGTTGTACCCATGCCCAGAAGCGCTCTATTTTTTTGCGCGCTTTCCCTTAATTCGTCATCGATCAGGCGGAATCGCTGAGTCATTCGCCGCGTTACGCGCGCCACGTCTTCTCGTTGGTCCAGTCTCATGAACCAATCAGGAGTGTTGACCACCATCTCCACCAACTTAGAGAGAGCTGTGCGGCTCGCTACCTCGCCGGCTGCCATACCTCCCATGCCATCAGCGACTACCAGGCCGTAACCGGTTTGGTCAAAACTCGGCTCCAGAGATCCTTCTGCAATGTTGGTGGAGACGGTCTCTAACGAGCGACCGAAGCGCAAGGCGAGATAGTGATCTTCGTTCGTGGCCCTAACTAGTCCGCGATGAGTTGCTGCAGCGAGATCTACTTCGACCTTAGACGAGGCGGGACCAGCAGGTTCTAATGCTGTGGGTGCGCCGAGCGGGACAATCTCCAGAGTCTCATCTTCGCCGTTTGATTTTCTTAGTTTCTCCATTGCTGCATCAATCGTGGGGGCGATGATTCATCTGACATGAGGTCTCAAAGAGGAGTTCTTTACCCTGACATGGTTTTCATCTGCGGTCCTTTGGAGGTTGCCGGGTCGACTCTGGAGCATCAGTCATGTTTCTTGCTAACGTAAATCCCGGTCGCTTCAATCGGTTTCACAAGTGCGGACACTTGATAGCCTGCACCAAAGCGACCGGGCAATGGTGTTCTCGAACCCACTCAAGAACACCACTTGCCATCTCTCCCCCGTTACTGGATGGACACGTTATCCTTGCGGCGAACATGCCCTGGGAAGAACAGGCAACTCTTTTCAACCCCCCGACGTCTCGTCTACCAGACTTCCAGACGGTGCCCACTGAATGTGCAGCCATGCTAGCCATTCTCCTGGCCCGGGACTACTGGTAAAAGATACAGGGTTCTTCCTGCCTGAGTCCGGTCAGATGTTTTTTGCGCTGCCTGTCAGAAATACCAGTTACGTACCACATCTCGAAGGGCTAGACTGATCAACGCCGGGTACTGCCAGATCTCAGCAGTGCCCCTGGGCCCCTGCGATCAGTCGCCTTGAACGGTGAGTGGAAGGGGCAGGGGGTGCGGGCGAGCGAGGTGAGATTCGGGAAATCTGATTATCAATTAGTTTCTTAGCTCAAAGGAAAACGAAAACAATGTCCCTTCCAAAACTACAGACCGCGCTCAGCATCGCTTTGATCCTGACCGCTGGCGGCACTATCAGTCTCAGGGCTCAGACTTCCGCTGCAACCGACAATTCGTCCATTAGTACGCCCGCAATCGCGGTCTCGACAACTCAACCTAAAAAAGACGAAGCAGCGAATAAGTCCATCGTGCCAGCAGAGAGCTCCGACGCCGACAAGAGATCCGACATGAAACGTGATGCGGGCAACTCGAACAGCGTGGTCGGACCAACTGGTTCAACCGACAGCATGCGAGCGGAACCATCCATACCTTCCACTCCGCAGGGCACTCCAGCCGACGAATGGCAGTTTCAATTGACGCCCTATTTATGGATCGCAAGTATTAGCGGTCGAGCCGGAATCGGCAACTTGGTAATAGACACCGATGTCAGCGTTACCGATTCCGATGTGGAACTGAACTTCGGCTTCATGGCCACCTTTGAGGCGCGGAAGAACAAGTTCATATTCCTGACGGACTTGCAGTACTCAAATTTGTCCACGGAGAGAGGTAACCCGGGACCACTCTTTTCCAGCACCCGCGCTAGCTTCAAGACCTTTATTCTCGACCCCGAAGTCGGGTATCGCGTTCTCGACAATGGTAAAGGCGCATTCGTTGACGTGCTCGGCGGTATACGCTATTGGCACCTGAACGGTACTATCGATTTCAGAGCGGGAATTTTGCCTGCAGCCCAGGCTAGCCGGAGCAAGAGTTGGGTAGATGGTGTCGCAGGTCTGCGTGGTAAGGCGGCCTTGTCGAAGCGCTGGTTTGTCGTTGGAAAAGCCGATCTGGGTGCAGGTGGTTCGGACTTCACATATCAACTCTTCGGAGGTGTCGGAGTGAACCTCGGAGAGCGGATCGCTCTAATTGGTGGCTATCGCGACCTGAGCGTCGACTATAACAAGGACGGCTTTCTCTTTGATATGTCTCTGCATGGGCCGATTCTTGGCTTCGGCATCAAGTTTTAGACTAAGATAGCGGGCGTCAAATCAGACTTTGCTTGAATGCTCCGAGGACGGTGCGACAATGAGAAGCTTTTTAATTCTGCTGGCGGTGGTAGTCCTGGCGACTTCCACCTACGGGCAAAAGGTCACAATCCAATCTGACAAGAGTGTCGATTTCTCGAAATTCAAAACCTACTCATGGTCAAAGGATATTCGAGCGCGAAATCCACTTGTTGCCCAGCAGATCCAAGATGCGGTGGAGCAGGAGTTTGCCAGCCGCGGTTTCACAAAGGTTGAAGGTGAAGGTGACCTGAGAGTTGTGTTTGCCGCGGCCATCGATTTTGATCTCCAGGTTGCTTATGGCAACTATGGAAATGCAGCCGGTAATCCTTTGCAAACTGGAATTCCTAGTTTTGGCCAGGCATGGGATGTGACCAAAGGCATGTTAGTGGTGGACGTATTTGACACCAGCTCGAACAACTCTCTGTGGCGGGCGGTTGCCAAGGATACGCTTAGTAGCGGCCCGAGTGGTGACATGCTAAAGGATGCCAAGAAGGTTGAGAAAACTGTGAAGAAGGCAGTCACGAAGATGTTCAAGCAATTTCCTCGCAAGGGAAAGTAGAGTAATTCGCAAATCTCTGACCCATGCGCAAAGGTGACCGCTCCTGGCAGACGATACTTATAATTAGCGTTGTCATTTCAGCGTCTTCGGGTTGCCGCCAAGGCTCGCCTACCCCGCAGAACGTTTCCACAAACCAAACCGCCAACAGCCAAACACCCGGAACAGACGCCCAAGTTCCCGAGGATAAGGGCGACCTCAGGCTTCGGTACCAGGCCCGAAAAGATACCATCTCTGCAACAGCCCACCCGGTCGGTTCCAACCCTCAAGCTCTGGAAAAACTAATATCAGAGCTCAATCAGCGTCTGATTCTTCCATTCGACATGAATGTCTCGTTCGAAGATTGCCAGCAACCTGACGCGTACTATGATCCGGAAACGCACCAGGTCACACTTTGTTACCAGCTAATCGATGAGTACTACGACCTCTTCGCAAAAAAGATTAAAGACAAGGCGAAGCTGGATGATGCCGTCAGAGCTGCAACCGCCGCGACGTTCTTTCATGAGCTGGGACATGGGTTGGTTGATGCCTGGAAGATTCCAACGACCGGAAGAGAAGAAGATGCGGTCGATCAACTATCGACCCTGGTGCTGATTGAACGTATTGACGACGGGGAGCAAATGGCGCTGGACGGCGCACTCTCGTTCAAACTCTATGCGGGTCTCGATAAAGGCGAAAAGATCTTTTGGGACGAGCATTCCCTTGATGAGCAACGATTCTTCGACACCATCTGTCTGGTCTACGGTCACGATGAGGAGAAGTTTGCTTATCTGGTTGAGAACGGAACTCTGCCCGAGGAGCGCGCGGCATTTTGTACTGAGGACTACGACAAAGTCAGCCACGCCTGGCGGCAGTTACTAGGACCATATTTGAAACAGCCTACCGAGCCCCGCCCGAAGTTAAAACTGAGGTGAGAACAAGGTCCAGATCTGGACACACCCCAGCTGTCAAAGTTGACAGTTACGCTCGCTTTTAGAGGTCGTTAGACTGCATCAATCCGAGAAAAACGCTGGTAGCCAATGGATGCCGGATTCAATGATGCCAGTAACCGCTCAACCACAGACCCATTTGCCGTAGCCAATGGATCTTAGATTCAACCAGCTAGCAACTACTCAACCACAGAAATGGATGCCAAATTCAACGACCGCCGGGGCTCCTCAACTTTAGCGCCAATTGGTTTCGGCAAGTGTCTGGTTGAGTGGTGCTGAGCTCATTGAATCTGGCATCCATTGGCTACGGCAAATGGTTTCTGTGGTTGAGTGGTGCTGAGCTCATTGAATCTGGCATCCATTGGCTACGGCAAATGGTTCTGTGGTTGAGTGGTGCTGACCTCATTGAATCTGGCATCCATTGGATACGGCAAATGGTTCTGTGGTTGAGTGGTGCTGACCTCATTCCGCGCGACAACTTCTTGCTGCAAAAACAGATTCCGGATTTGTTTTACACGGACCGTTTAATACAGTACTTTGAGCGTCTGGGAAATCTGCATAATCTGCGAATGTCTTTTTTCGTCCTGTGAGATGTGCCCATTACCTCCTGTCAAAAGTGACAGTTCCCGACGACTGTTTGCGCCAGTAAACTCCGGCGAGAGTTCTGCAGGTCGAGCAAGGCCAGTTCCAAGCAATTAAGGAGAACAAAATGATGAAGCGGATTCCGGTAGTTATCGCTCTTACGCTCACAATGGTACTACTGCTCGCCCCGCTCACGACGGTGCGTGTCACGGCTCAGGTTCAGGTGGTAGGGCCCACCGACCGTACCGTGCTGCCGATCCCGGAACCCAAAATTCCGCACAGCACTGTATTCAATGCCGCGAATGCCACGCCCCCGCCAAGATTCCAAGTCTCGGCTCCGAAGGGAGCACCCAATGTTCTGATCGTGCTTATAGACGATATGGGCTTTGGCATGTCGGAGGCATTCGGTGGCCCGATTCATATGCCGACGGTGACGCGTCTGGCCAACGAAGGGCTGCGCTACAACCAGTTCCACACCACGGCCCTCTGCTCGCCGACTCGCTCCGCTCTAATGAGCGGCCGCAATCACCACATGAACAACTTCGGCTCGATCGCCGAGTCCGCCACGGCTTTCCCCGGGCAAACCGGCAAGCGCCCGAACAGCGTGGCCTACGGGGCTGAGATGTTGCGACTCAACGGCTACGCCACCGCCCAATTTGGCAAGAACCACGAGACCGCACCCTGGGAAGTAAGCGGTTCGGGACCGACCGACCGCTGGCCGACCCGGTCGGGCTTTGAGAAGTTCTACGGCTTTATGGGCGGCGAGACCAACCAGTGGGCGCCGCTGCTCTATGACGGAACGACCCAGGTCGAACTGCCCAAGGACCCGAACTACCATTTGATGACCGATCTGGCCAACCAGGCGGTTGATTGGATCCGGTACGAGAAATCACTCACACCGGACCAGCCTTTCTATACGTATTTTGCCCCGGGTGCAACGCATGCGCCGCATCATGTGCCGGCGGAATGGATCGCCAAATATAAGGGCAAGTTTGACGGTGGCTGGGACAAGATGCGCGAGGAAACTCTGGCGCGACAAATCAAGTTGGGTGTGGTGCCGGCCGGCACCAAGCTCGCTCCCAAGCCGGCGGCCATCAAGGATTGGGACAAACTCACCCCGGATGAGAAGAAGCTTTTTGCTCGACAGATGGAGACCTATGCCGGCTTTGGTGAATATGCCGATACGGAAGTGGGGCGGGTGATCGACGCTATCAAAGACACCGGCGAGTCTCGAAAACACGCTTATCTTTTATATCGTCGGAGACAACGGGACGAGTGCCGAAGGCGGTTTGATCGGTCTCTACAACGAGATGACCTATTTCAACGGAGTGCCCTAGTCGATAACGGATATGTTGAAGCATTATGACGAGTGGGGCTCCCCCTCGACCTATCCGCATATGGCAGCCGGCTGGGCAGTCGCTGGCGATTCCCCCTTCGCGTGGACAAAACAGATCGCTTCGGACTATGGCGGCACGCGCAACGGGATGGTGGTCCACTGGCCCAAGGGCATCAAGGCGAAGGGCGAGGTACGTTCACAGTGGCACCACGTCATCGACGTCGTGCCGACGATTCTCGAGGCGGCCGGCCTACCCGAGCCCAAGAGCGTCAATGGAGCCGTGCAACAGCCAATTGAAGGCGTGAGCATGCTTTACAGCTTCAACGACGCCAAGGCAACGAGCCGGCACACGACGCAGTACTTTGAGATCTTTGGCAACCGCGGCATCTATCACGACGGCTGGTACGCCGGCACTATTCATCGGGCCGGATGGGAGCAGGTGCCGCGGCGTCCGTTGGAAGATGATATTTGGCAATTGTATGACACGCGTTCGGACTTTAGCCTGGCGAACGATCTCGCCGCGCAGAACCCCGCAAAGCTAAAAGAATTGCAGGACCTTTTCCTTTCGGAAGCAATAAAGTATCAGGTGCTGCCAATCGATGACCGGCTCCTTGTGCGCATGAATGCGGCTACGGCGGGTCGGCCCGACTTAATGGCTGGCCGCACAAGCCTTACGGTATTTCAGGGCATGTCCGGAATGTCTGAGAATGTTTTTATTAACATTAAGAACCGGTCGCACACGATAACTGCCGACGTCGAGATCCCTCCGGGTGGAGCCAACGGTGCGATCCTCGCTCAAGCCGGGCGTTTCGGCGGCTGGAGCCTTTACCTGAAGGACGGCAAGCCGACGTACACCTTCAACTGGCTTGGCCTCAACGAGTACACGGTCGCCTCTAACCAGGCGTTGCCCGCCGGCAAAGCCACTCTCGTCTATAATTTCGTCTATGACGGTGGGGGCGTCGGCAAGGGCGGAACGATGACGATCTCAGTCAACGGACAACAGGTCGCCACCGGACGCATCGCAAATA
Organism: Pyrinomonadaceae bacterium; assembly: GCA_023717565.1. Taxonomy (GTDB): domain Bacteria; phylum Acidobacteriota; class Blastocatellia; order Pyrinomonadales; family Pyrinomonadaceae; genus PSRF01. The sequence continues at coordinate 13,877 of JAMQPI010000353.1, forward strand.
CTCAGGGCATGGCGTTCTCGGCGGACGAAGGCGCCGACGTCGGTGAGGATGAGGGTACCGCTGTTACTCAGACTTGCGCTGTGCCATGCAAGTTCACCGGCAAGATCTATAAGGTGAACATCCAGTTGAACGCGATAACAACCGCAAACGCGATCGAGGCGGAGAAGGCGCGGCGGGAGGGTGCCTTCAAGATCGCCGTGTCCAACTGACGCATAATCATGAGTCCACAGATGAACATGGATCAAGCGAGAAGCATAGAGCGAAAGTGCTGATCCGTTTAGATCCTCGTTCATCTGTGGTTGATTGAGGTCACGCGAATAAGGGGACGCAAGGCTACATGCGCGAAGATTGGAAAATGATCAGCACGTAGGAGGAATCATGGAACGAAACACTCTTCAGAGGACCCTGATAAGCCTGAGCTTGGCCTGGGCCGTAATGCTCGTCCCGCTAACGGCGGTGCAAGTTAAGGCGCAGGTGAAAGTCATAGGGCCAACTGATCGGACCGTGTTGCCGATCCCGGAACCCAAAGTTCCGAATAGCACTGTGTTCGATGCCCGTAACGCAACGCCGCCGCCTCAGTTCAAGGTCGCGGCGCCGGCGGGCGCCCCTAACGTTCTCATAGTGCTGATCGACGACATGGGTTTCGGTATGTCCGAAGCGTTCGGCGGACCTATCCACATGCCGACGGTTACGCGCCTGGGCAACAACGGTCTTCGCTACAACCAGTTTCACACGACCGCGCTGTGCTCTCCGACTCGGGCCGCTTTAATGAGCGGTCGCAATCATCATGTGGCCAACTTCGGCTCGATCGCCGAGACCGCCACCTCCTTCCCCGGGCAAACCGGCCAGCGCCCAGAGAGCGTGGCGTATCTGGCGGAAATGGTCCGGTTGAACGGTTACAGCACCGCGCAATTCGGCAAGAACCACGAAACGGCACCCTGGGAGGTGAGCCCGTCTGGTCCCACCGATCGTTGGCCCACTCGTTCAGGCTTCGACAAGTTCTACGGCTTCATGGGAGGCGAGACCAACCAGTGGGCGCCGCTGCTCTACGACGGAATGACCCAGGTCGAGCTGCCGAAGGATCCGAACTACAACTTCATGACCGACATGACCGACAAGGCCATCAGCTGGATGGGGTCTCAAAAGTCGCTCACGCCGGACAAGCCCTTCTACATTTATTTCGCGCCCGGCGCCACCCACGCGCCGCATCACGTGCCAAAGGAATGGATCGCCAAGTATAAGGGCAAGTTCGATCAGGGCTGGGACAGGCTGCGCGAGGAAACGCTGGCGCGCCAGATCAAGTTGGGCGTAGTGCCGGCCGGCACCAAGCTGGCGCCGAAGCCGGAAGCGATCAAGGATTGGGACAAGCTCACCGCAGACGAGAAGAAGCTCTTCGCTCGCCAGATGGAAGTCTATGCGGGCTTTGGCGAGTATGCCGACACGGAAGTCGGGCGGCTAGTCGACGCTATTGGCGCTACGGGGCAACTCGACAACACACTCATCTTCTACATTGTCGGCGATAACGGTACCAGCGCTGAAGGCGGCATGAACGGTCTCTACAACGAGATGACCTACTTCAACGGCCAGCTAGAAACCGTTGAAGACATCTTGAAGCATTACGACGAACTCGGCGGCCCCTCGACCTACCCGCACTTCGCCGCCGGCTGGGCGATTGCGGGCGATACGCCCTTTGCCTGGACCAAGCAAGTGCCTTCCGATTACGGCGGCACCCGAAACGGGATGGTGGTTCATTGGCCCAAGGCTATCAAAGCCAAAGGAGAAATACGCTCGCAATGGCACCACGTTATCGATATCGCTCCCACCATCCTCGAGGCAGCTGGGCTGCCCGAGCCTAAGAGTGTGAATGGAACGGTGCAAACGCCAATTGAGGGTGTGAGCATGCTCTACACCTTTGCGGACGCCAAGGCCCCAGACCGGCACACGACTCAGTACTTCGAGATCTTCGGTAACCGCGGCATCTATGACCAAGGTTGGCTAGCCCGCACCATCCATCGGGCTGCCTGGGAATTCAAACCCCGCGGAACGCTCGAAGCTGACGTCTGGGAGTTGTATGACACGCGTTCTGACTTTAGTCTAGCGAACAACCTTGCTGCGCAGAACCCTGCAAAACTGAAGGAGCTACAAGCCCTTTTCCTGTCGGAAGCAACCAAATACCGCGTCTTGCCACTCGATGATCGCACGCTGGATCGCTTGAACGCGGCCCTTGTCGGTCGGCCAGATCTGATGGCCGGACGTACTTCGCTCACGGTATTTCAGGGGATGACCGGCTTGTCCGAGAATGCTTTCATAAACACGAAGAACCGGTCGCACACGATCACTGCCGAGGTGGACACTGCAGGTGCGGGTACCAACGGTGCAATCCTCGCTCAGGCCGGACGTTTCGGTGGTTGGGCGTTGTACGTTAAGGACGGAAAGCCGACCTACACCTACAACTGGCTCGGACTGCAACAGGAAACCGTGGCCTCGACCCAAACGCTCCCCGCTGGTAAAGCAACTATCCGTTTCGAGTTCGTTTACGACGGCGGCGGTAACGGCAAGGGTGGGGTAGCCACCATCTCAGTCAACGGACAGCAGGTCGCAACCGGGAAGATCGCGGCGACCCAATGTTGCATGTTCTCAGCGGACGAAGGAGCCGACGTTGGAGCGGACGAGGGCACTGCTGTCGCGGCCGGATACGCGGTCCCGTTCAAGTTCACAGGCAAGATCATCAAGGTGATCATCGACCTGAAGCCAACGACGACCGCAACCGCGATCGAGGCAGAGAAGGCACGCAAGCAAGCTGCGCTGAAGGTCGGGCTGGCTAACTGAGGCCGTTGGTTTGGCGGTTCAGATTTGGAGTGCGGCGGCAAGGCTTTGCGCGACGCCGCTTTGAATCTAGCGACCGG
>JAMQPI010000411.1 GCA_023717565.1 Pyrinomonadaceae bacterium
TCGATCTGCGGATCTTTCTCGAGCAATAGTCGAAGATTGCGACGCGCAAGAGGCTCGTCATCAACGATCAGGGTTCGAATTTTCTCAGGCATGATGAGCGACTCACTCGAGCGACGTTCTCATGAGGTCAGTACCACCAGGCGGTAGCGGTGGGCCGATCCGTTAGAGATGTGCATCGCCGGACCCACCGCTACCGCCTGGTGGTACTGACCTCATGAGAACGTCGCTCGAGTGAGTCGCTCATCATGGCTGAGAAAATCAGAACTCTTATTGTTGATGACGAGCCTCTTGCGCGTCGCAATCTTCGACTATTGCTCGAGAAAGATCCGCAGATCGAGATCGTTGACGAATGTCGCAACGGGCGCGAGGCCGTTAAAGCGATCAATGATCTGACTCCTGACCTGCTCTTTCTCGACATTCAGATGCCTGAGATGGACGGCTTTGAAGTGATCGAGAATGTCGGCACCGAGAGGATTCACGCCATCATCTTCGTCACGGCTTTTGATCAGTATGCGTTGAAGGCTTTCGAGGTCCACGCGCTCGACTACTTGTTGAAACCATTCGACGACGCCAGATTCAAGAAGGCTCTGCAACAGGCAAAGTCTCAGATCGAACAGCGGGAGATCAACAAGATCAGCAAGAAACTGCTGGCGCTGCTCGAGGACCGCGAAAGCAAGCGGGAGCACTCGCCACGGGAGAAGCCCTATTTGACCAGGTTGATGGTCAAGCTCGCCAACCGCGTGGTCTTGTTGAAGGTAAGCGAGATCGACTGGATCGAAGCCGATGGAAATTATGCCAAGCTCCACGTTGGCCGGAAGGCGCATCTCTTGCGGGAAAAGATGCATGACCTGGAAGCTCAACTAGATCCGCAAAACTTTGTCCGCATTCATCGTTCGATCATCGTAAACCTCGAACGCATCAAGGAGCTGCATCCTCACTTCAATGGGGATTACATCGTGGTGCTGGAAGACGGAGTGCAATTGAAACTCAGTCGCAGCCGGCGTGAACAACTCGAGTCTCGTCTCAAGGCCGTCTCTTAGTTCAGGGCAACTCAATCAGACCATGGCGCAGGCTTGCGTACCCAACGGTGGTGCTTGAGTTCCCCATACAACTGGGTGGGCAGCGGGCCGGCATCACTGGCCGCGATGTTTGACTCCACATGAGACAGTTTGCGCATCCCCGGGATAATCGTGCTGACGTTGGGGTTAGTGAGAATGAACCGCAAGGCCATTTCCGGCAAGGTCATCTCTTCTGAATGTTCCTGGTTCCAATCGCGCAGGAGTTCTTTCAGCTTATCGACGCGTTCCAGACTGGGTATCAGGTTCTCCGGAACAAAGTAAGTGTTGCGCCAATCGCCTTCGGGCCACTTGCTATCTTTGGAAAGCGTTCCCGTCAGCGTGCCTTCGTCGAAGGGCACTCGCGCAATTACAGCCACATTCATCTCCTCGCATGCCGGAAACAATTCATCCTCCGGGTTTTGATCGAAAATATTGTAGATGACCTGTACGGCGTCAATCTGTCCGGTTCTGACCGCTCGCACACCGTTCCAGGGCTCCCACCGGTTAAGACTGAGGCCGATCGCATGAATGAGCCGCTGACTGCGCAAATCGTCAAGCTTGTAGAGCCAACGATCATCTCTTAGCCAACCATCGTCCCAGGTGTGAAACTGCATCAGATCGAAGCTCTCGAGCCGAGCGTTCTCCAGGCTTCGGTGGACAAACTCTTCAACGTGATCCGGTGGGTAAGACTCCTCAAGGGTAGAATCCGGACGAGCTGGCCACTGCTTGTTCCTGGGCGGAACCTTCGTCGCGGTAAACAGACGCTTGTCGCGATTGGCACGCACGGTCTGGCCCAGCAGGTTCTCGCTGCGGCCGTCCCCATAGACGTAGGCAGTGTCGTAAAAGTTACAGCCACGGCTCACGGCAGCCTGCAAGGACTCGAGCGACTCGTGGTCAACTGAGTTTGACCAGCCACCCATTCCCCACATCCCGTAACCCATCTCACTTACTTCCCAGCCGGTGCGGCCGAATTGTCTGTTGCGCATGTTGTCTCTTTAGCACGAAACGCCTCGCGAACCAATACCTGATTAAACGGAGGGTTCTCAGTTGGTGATTGATGCCATCAGCGTCTGATTGGGCATCGCTTTACACCCTAAATTGAGTCCCGTACACTGGTCTCGTCCCAGCTACCTTCCCTCATCTTGATTAGGAGAAAGCTTGATGGCTTACAGTTTACAACTCTGCCTCGTCGGGGTTCTGGCCGTAGTCCCGCTAACACAGTTGAATGCCAACTGCTCCACCTACGCCCAGAATGCGGTTCGTACGCAATCTCCGTCGACTCCCGAGAAAGGTCAACCGCCGTCGGCAAAGGCAGCTGACTACTCAAAGGAAGCATTTGTGATAGAGCAGCTAAAGTCGCTCTATCGATTTGAAAAAGACGGAACCGGCCTGCGCGAGATGACCCTGCGCGTGAAAGTTCAGAGTGAAGCTGGCATGGAAAGGTTCGGCCAACTTGTCTTCGCTTACAGCTCAGCGAATGAAAAACTCGAAGTGGACTATATCCGCGTTCTGAAAGCAGATGGTACAGCAGTAAGCGCCTCGGCAACCAATGTCCAGGATCTGAGCGCACCAATAGCACGTGAAGCCCCAGTCTACACCGATGCCCGACAGAAGCATGTGACGGTTCCAGGTCTCCGGCCGGGCGACGTGCTTGAGTACCATGTTGTGTGGCAGGTTCACACGCCTATCGCTGCAAACCATTACTGGGTTCATCACAACTTTATCGTAAGTGGTCTTATCGTGCTCAGCGAGACGCTTGAAGTTAGCGTTCCCCAGGACAGCAAACCAAAAATAAAAACGGAATCCGGCCTCGATCCCACGATCAGCAATCAAGACGGAAGACGCGTCTATCTCTGGAAGCACGCGAACCTCAAACGTGAGGACAAGAAGGACGAAGAAACCGCAGAAAAAAAGGACGAAGACGAGGATCCCAAGCCTCCTCAAATCCAAATGACCACCTTTCAGAGCTGGGACGAAGTTGGACAATGGTATGCGGCCCTGGAACGCGACCGCGGCCTTCCCGACGACAAGATCCGGGCCAAGGCAGAGGAACTGGTGCGCGGTCTCAAAAGCGATGAAGAGAAGATTGAAGCACTTTACCAATACGTCGCGAAAAACTTTCGCTACGTTAGTCTTTCCCTTGGCCAGGGGCGTTATCAACCTCACGCGGCGGCGGACGTGTTCGCCAACCAATACGGCGATTGCAAAGATAAACACACTCTCTTGTCAGCGATGTTGGTCGCCGCCGGACTACGCGCTTATCCAGCGCTAATGAACTCATCACGAAAGATCGACCCGGACATGCCCTCGCCGGCGCAGTTCGACCACGTGATTAGCGCCATTCCGAATGGCAACCAAACTCTCTGGGTGGACACCACCGCGGAAGTGGCACCCTTTCGGTTGCTGTCACCGCAACTCCGAGACAAGCAGGCTCTCGTTATTTCTACGATGGCCCCGGCCCGGCTGGAAACAACGCCGGCCGACCCTCCCTTTCTCTCAACTGAACTTGTGGATACCGCGGGCCAGGTAAGTGATCTGGGCAAGCTCTCCGCACATTCTCACGCGACCCTGCGTGGCGATGCCGAGATGATCTTCCGGATGATGTTCCTCAAAACGCCGCGAACCGAGTGGAAAGAGTTGAAGTACTACCTCGCGATGCTATCAGGCATTCGCGGCGAAGCGACCGAGATAAAACCCAGCGAACCTGCCGCTCTCGAAAAACCCTTTGAAGTAGAATTCGACGTCTCGAATGATGATTTTCTAGATTGGTCCAGTAAGAAGGCCCGGATTGCCCTGCCGCTTCCGTCATTCGATTTGAATACAACCAATGTCGATAAGCAGGGAAGGTCTAAGCCCATCCAGTTAGGCCCACCCATCAAAGTTGTTTACCGGTTGAAGCTATTGCTGCCGAGCAAATATCAAGCGCGCGTACCGCTGCCGCTCACAGTCAATCGTGACTATGCGACCTATAGTTCAACCTACAAACTTGAGGGATCGACGCTCACCGCGGAACGAGTTCTGCACGTGCGCCAGCGCGAGATTCCAGCCGCTCGCGCTCAGGACTACCTTGCGTTTGTGGCTGCCGCTCGAGCTGACGAGGCGCAAACCCTCTCACTCGAGACTAGTCTCGCCGGCTCACCCACTATCCCCGACTCCGTAAAAACTGAAGAACTGATCCAGGCAGCTGAGACGGCGGCCAATAATCGGAACTACCCGCTCGTTGAAGAGTTGCTTAGACGAGTTCTGGAAAAAGAACCAACCCACCAAAAAGTGCGCCGCCAGCTGGGCTGGGCGCTGTTCGCGCAGAACAAGGACGATGCCGCCATTGAAATGTTGCGCGAACAAACCAAGATAAATCCGTTTGATGATTATTCTCATAACCTGCTCGGGGAAGTTTACTGGCGACAACAGAAGTACGCCGAGGCCGAATCTTCCTTTCGCAAGCAAATCGAGATTGCCCCCCTGGACAAATGGGCCCAGGCTAATCTGGGCCGAATGCTAGTTGAATGGCGTAAATACAAAGAGGCGGTGCCGGAATTGGAAAAGGCGATCTCTCTTAATCCAGAAGGAGAGATGCTGCACGTTAGTTTGGGACGCGCTTATTTGAATCTGGGCGAGATCCAGAAGGCCTCCGAGTCATTCGATCAGGCAGTCAAGCTGGCTCCCGGACCACCGGTGTGGAATGACGTGGCCTATTTCCTGTCGTTGAGCAAAGTTCAGCTCGACAAGGCACAACAGTATGCTGAATCGGCGGTGGTTGCGAGCGCGACTGCACTCCGAAACGTGGAACTCGAGCGTCTTACAATGACCGAGGTCGCCCTCGTAAACACCGTCGCCGCGTATTGGGATACGCTGGGATGGGTGCATTTCCAAAAGGGCGATCTCGACATGGCTGAAAAGTACATTAGCGCTGCATGGCGCTTAGCGGAGCACAGCGAAGTTGGTTATCACCTGGGTCAGATAGAAGAAAAGCGCGGCCGAAAAGAGGCAGCCATCCACATGTATGGACTGGCGGCCGTTGCCACCCGCGTGGTTCCTGAAGCAAAGGAGAGTTTGGAACGCCTGGTGCCAAAGAACCAGGTTGAGGCGCTAATCCAGAAGTCTTCGGCCGAGCTGTCTAATTCCCGAACACTAAGATTAGGCCCAGCGCAGCAGAACGTGAAAGGCACCACTGAAGCTCAGTTCTTCGTCGTGCTGGCCCCCGGCCCATCAAGAAACGCAGTGGTCACTGAGGTGAAGTTCATTCGAGGAGACGAGAAACTTCGGGCCTTGAGCACCATCCTAAAAACGGCCAACTTCAATCTCGTATTCCCTGATGACACGACGATCAAGATAGTCCGCCGCGGA
>JAMQPI010000422.1 GCA_023717565.1 Pyrinomonadaceae bacterium
AATGGTGATTGTTTCCGATATGGAGCGTTCGATTGAGTTCTATCGTGACAAACTCGGAATTCCACTAAAGTTTCAATCACCGGAGTGGACCGAATTTCTCACCGGGACGACCACGCTGGCTTTGCACGGTGGCGGCATTCCGCGACCACCCACGATGGGCTCTGCAGACAAGGACGCAGGAACCTGCTCAATCGGGTTCAATGTTGAGGACGTTGACAAGACCTACGAAGAGCTAAAAGCCAAGGGCATTAACTTTGTTATGCCACCAACGCAAAGAGAAGGAGAGGGAATAAAGCTCGCCGTTTGTATTGATCCGGACGGCTTACCGGTTTCCTTTGCCCAGCTGATTTCGTGAAACGACTCAAGCCACAGACCCATTTGCGGGTTGCTAACTGAACAACGTTGGTTCTGTGGAGTCAGGTGATGTGGTTTCTGGAACGGCGCAGTCAGCCAGTTGAGGATACTTTTCGAACAAAGGAAGCGGGGCCGGAACTCGCCGTTCCTCTATTGTTGATTTTATCTCCAGGGCATTGACCACAGCTTTTCCTAGAAAGTGATTGTTGGTGATTACGTAAGTCTCTTTAACCTGCTTTGCCACTTCTTTGACTCTCACAATCCAAGGCTCGAGTTCCTCCGCCGTGTAGAGGTAGTTGTAGCGTTCGTCTCTAACGGCCTTCTCCCTGAACCAATTCTGATAGTTCCGTCCGTGCAGGCGAACATAGCCGACCGTCGAAGTGGTCAGAGCCGAAGGTCTAATTGACTTCTTGAAAATGGGTTGGTCGATGTTGCAGATGCCTACTTCCAGTGTCTCCAGTTCTTCGTAGATGACCGGACTGTTCCAGGAAGCATGACGGACCTCGATGATAAGCGGATAATCTTTGAAGCGACCAATCAGCTTTATCAGATATGCCCGCTCCTCATCCGTGTTCTTAAACGACCAGGGAAACTGCAACAATAAGGCTCCCAACTTCCCCGGCTCAGCTAATGGATCGATCCCTTCGCGGAAGGTTTTCTCGTCATCATTAGTTGCCTTGCCGCGTTCGTGCGTAAAAACACGGAGCAGTTTTGCGGTAAACCTGAAATCCGGATTGTCAGCCACGCGTTTCGCCCAGGCCTTCGCGCTTGTCGCAGCAGGAGGGCGGTAGAAACTGCTGTTAATTTCGATTGTGTCGAAAAACCTGGCGAGGTAGGTGAGGGGATCGAATTTCGCGCCGGGCTTCCGCGGATAGACGACTCCCTCCCAATCCTTGTATGACCACCCGGCGGGTCCGATGCGAATTGTATTCATGATTTCTAGCCGCGGGTTTGCGCGGATAAAGGCGGATCAGATCATGACCAATTAGGAATAAACATTTCCACCTTTGACTCGTTGACGGCTTTAACGCTTTTTCTAATCCGCGTTCATCCGCGTAAATCAGCGGCTAATTCTGCTCTACCTCTCGCGCGATGCGCACTGCCGAGGATTGATGGTATAAACAATACCACTCTAAGTTTATAGGCAAACACGATGAAGGGAGTTGGTTCATGCGTCTGACCGAGATGGTTTCGTGCTCTGGTTGCGCGGCTAAGCTGAGCCCTAGCATACTCGCTCAGGTTTTGGGCGGGCTTCCAAAACAGCCCTTTGATAAAAATGTGATTGTTGGTTTCGATACCGCCGACGACGCGGGTGTGTATCGTCTTAGTGATGACTTGGCCATTGTCCAAACAGTGGATTTCTTTACACCCATCGTCGATGATCCTTATATCTACGGACAAATCGCCGCTCTCAATTCGATTAACGATGTTTGGGCAATGGCCGGCACGCCACTTACCGCCTTGGCCATTACCTGTTTCCCTAAGAAGGGTGTCGATCCAGCTATTCTTGGCGAAATCATGCGCGGCGGACTCGAGACATTGAACAAATACGGCGTTACCTTAATTGGCGGGCACAGCGTCGACAGCGAACAGATCATGTTTGGTTATTCAGTAACCGGCGTAATCGATCCAGACAAGATAGCTAGAAATTCCGGCGCGCGGGCCGGCGATGTAATCATCATGACAAAACCAGTCGGTACCGGGGTTATTTCCACGGGAATTAAATGGGCCAAGGCAAAAGAGCAAGTTGCATCAAAGTCAGTGGAAACGATGTTGACTCCCGGTCGATATGCCGCGGAGGCGATGCGAGAGTTTGGTGTCAAAGGGGCAACTGACGTCACTGGCTTTTCCCTGCTCGGACATGCGTGGGAGATGGCCAAGGCCAGCAAAGTAACGATTGAGGTGAATTCCAGAGCAGTACCTTTCCTGGAAGGCGCGCTTGAGTTAGCCGCCCAGGGAATGCTAACTAGTGGAGACAAGACAAACCCGGAATATGTCGGAGACGATATTGAGCTTGGCTATTCGATTGGCAAAGAGACTCGCAGCCTGCTATTTGATCCGCAAACGGCTGGAGGCATGTTGATTTCAATTGATCCTGAGCGGGCCAAAGACCTGCTTGCGCGTTTGCGCGAGAACTACTCGCAAGCCCAGGTGATAGGACGTGTCTTGGAGCGGGGCGCGCACTCCGTCACGGTTAGGTAGAACAATGGTTTCAACAACTCGAGACCTGGCAAGCACGTACGCGGCGGCATTATCTGAGCTTTATCGTACAGTGCGCGCGCGAACCATGCGAATTGTCGCGCCGCTGGAAATTGAGGACTACGTAATACAGACCGCCGAATTCATGAGTCCGCCGCGGTGGCACATCGGACATACTTCCTGGTTCTTTGAGACCTTGCTTCAGAGTTATCTCCCGGGTTACCAGCCTTACTCTGAAGACTACCTTTTCTATTTCAATTCCTATTACGAAGGTTTCGGCGCGCGCATCGAGCGCGCTAAGCGCGGGACCAAATCACGACCAACCGTGCAGGCAACGCTCAAATATCGTCGGCGCATTGATGATCTGATGATTGAATTCCTGGGGCAGCTCGCTGATCACCCGGAGGCTGACAAAGTGCGATCGCTGGTCAGATTGGGGTTGGAGCACGAGATGCAACATCAGGAGCTTCTGGTTTATGACATCAAGCACCTGCTCTGCGATCTCTACCAGCCAGAGATGAAACCGACTTCGCCGACGACCGAGACTGTTAAGGGAATGGCGGAAATTGAGGGCGGGTTGTTCTGGCTTGGTTATGGAGGAGAGGCGGGCAAACTGACCTCAGCCGTCCCGGAGTTTGCGTTTGATAATGAAAAGCCAGCCCACCAGGTCCTTCTGCGGGATTTCGCCATCGATCGTGCACTGGTAAGCAACGGTGAATTTCTGGACTTTATTCGTAATGGCGGCTACCGGGACTACCGTTGGTGGTTTTCGGAAGGCTGGCAAGTGGTTTCAAACGAGCACTGGCAAGCCCCACTCTACTGGGAAGTTCACGATGGCCAATGGATGATCCGAGATTTTGACGGCTTGTACCCGGCTGAGAGTAAGCCCGACGAGCCGGTTTCTCATGTCAGCTATTATGAAGCTTCCGCTTACGCCAAATGGGCCAGGAAGCGTTTGCCAACTGAGGCCGAATGGGAGAAAGCGGCCGGCATTG
>JAMQPI010000430.1 GCA_023717565.1 Pyrinomonadaceae bacterium
GTGGACGCGCGCACCGACGTGTGGAGCCTCGGCGTCGTGCTCTACGAGATGATCACGGGACGCCGGCCGTTCGAAGGCGCGACCTCAAGTGACGTGATCGTGTCGATTTTGGAAAGAGAGCCGGCACCCCTCGCAAGCGACGCCCCGGAGACTCCGGCGGAACTCGAGCGGATCGTCACGAAGGCGCTGACGAAGAATACCGACGAACGCTACCAGACGGCCAAGGACATGGCGATTGACTTGCGGCGGCTGAAACAGCGGCAGGAAGTCGAAGCCGAGATGGAACGATCCGCCGCGCCGGGCGCGAGCAGTAGTGATGCGGCTTCAACAGCCGGAGGGCAGATGGCGACGGCATCGGCACCGGAGTCGACGGCAGTGATGACGGATCAGATAAGGACGGCGGCGGCAACTTCGAGCGTTGAGTATTTAGTCGGGGAGGTTAAACGACACAAGGCCGGCGCGGCGCTGGTCGGAGTACTTCTGGTGTTTGTGCTCGCAGGTCTCAGCTACAGTCTCTACAGTTTCGTTGGTAAGGATCGATCTGCAACAAAAGCAGCGCCTTTTCAAACGACCAGGATTACGCGGTTGACCAGCGAGGGCAAAGCCTATGATGCAGCCATCTCGCCCGACGGTAAATATGTTGTTTATGTGATTGACGATGACGGACGGCAGAGCCTTTGGGTGAGACATGTCGCCACGGGCAGCGATGTGCAGATCATTCCGCATTCCAAGATCGAGTATTTGGGAATAAATTTCTCACCAGACAGTAATTACATTTACTACGCCACAAATGAACGGAGCGACGAAGGCGTGCTCTACCAGGTTCCAGTGTTGGGGGGTACTTCAAGAGAACTGCTAGTGAACATACGCGGACCCATTTCTTTCTCTCCTGACGGCAAGCACTTCGCTTTTGTTCGTGTTGGCCGAGGAGCAGAAAGCATTTTAATGAAGGCGAATGCAGACGGCACCGGAGAACAAAAACTTGCCTCGCGCAGGTTCCCGAACAATTTCTGGCGTATGCCGGCATGGTCACCCGATGGAAAGATCATCGCCTGTCCCGCCAGAAGTTACAGTGGCGGCCTTCATTTTGAGGTGGTTGGCGTGCGCGTTGAGGACGGGATGGAAAAACTGATCTCCCAACAAAAAGCGGGTGGAAGTGGCATCGTATTCCTGGCGTGGCTTTCAGATTCAAGCGGCCTGGTTATGACCGGGTGGGATCAATCGTCGGCATCGTCGCAAGTCTGGCTTGTCTCTTACCCTGGTGGTGAGGCCCACAAGATCACCAACGACCTGAACAGCTACAACGGAATGAGCCTGACCGCAGACTCAAACACTCTAGTTACTGTGCAGTCAGCAGATATTTCCAACATCTGGACTGTGCCCGGTGGCGATCCCGGCCGCGCGACACAACTCACATGGGGTGTTGGAAGGTATGACGGGTCGGAAGGCGTCTCGTGGACGCCCGACGGCAAAATAGTATTTCTGTCAAGGGCGAGGGGAACCAACAATGTGTGGATCATGGACCGGGATGGCAGTAATCCAAAACAACTGATTGTTAACGATAACCTATCGGAGAACCTGTCTGTTTCACCCGACGGTCGCTACATTGTGTTCGGTTCTGACCGCTCAGGTGATCTTAATATCTGGAGGACGGACATTGACGGGGGGAACCCGAAACAGTTAACCGCTGGCGATGGCGGCGGAAAATTCTTACCATCCTTTTCGCCTGACGGAAAATGGGTAGTTTACACAGTCCTTTCTAAGCCTGGGCCGACTATGTGGAAAGTGCCGATAGAAGGGGGCGATTCTGTACAAGTGTCTGACAACTCTGCAAGATCTCACGCAGTCTCGCCTGACGGAAAGTTGATCGCCGGTAGCTCCTTCGATGATCAACTGACCACCAACAGGTTCAGGATGGCGGTGTTTCCATTTGAAGGGGGGCCGCCGGCAAAGTTATTTGACGTTTGGCTTTCTCCTTTTAGTAGGTTGCGCTCCTTTGAATCTCTGGACACAATCCGATGGACATCCGACGGGCGCGGTTTAACGTACATTAATACGCAGGGTGGCGTATCGAATATCTGGAGACAACCGCTCAATGGCGGGGAGCCCGTACAGCTAACCAACTTCACTACTGGTCGAATATTTAATTT
>JAMQPI010000690.1 GCA_023717565.1 Pyrinomonadaceae bacterium
GAGAAGATCGTTCCCGTAACTGAAACCTGCGAATCACCGGTTTCGACGAACAAGTGCTCGCCGCGTTGCTTGGCAGCTTCCACTACAATGCTGCCTCGATTCAGATGAATCGTCGTACCCTGCGCATTCTTGCTTACCCAAAGCTCCGAGCGATCCTTCATTTCGATTACCGAGCCATCAGCCAGCCGAACCACGGCGTGTGCATCCTTGGCGGTGCGTACACGCTCGCCTTTCTGCAAACGCTGGCCGGCAGTCACGGGCGTGCTGGTGGTGTCGGCAATCTGGTAAACCTGACCCTCAGCTGCCTCGACAGTCGCTTCCAGCGGACCACCAAATGGCGCGTAACGCTGAATGAAAGGAAGCGCGAGCAGGCCAAAACCGATCACTACGGCTGCGGCGATGCCCCAGCGCAGTACCACCGGCTGCAAGCTGTAGCGACGCGATGCGGTGGCTGCTTTCTTCGGAGCCACGGTTCGCGTACGTGCTTCCTTCATCGCCTTGCGACAGGGAATGCATTCATGTGTGTGATCGACCAAAAGCAGCGCGCGCGCTTCCGATAGATGACCATTCAGATAGGCCGGGATGAGGGACTGGAAATCATCGCAGTTCTCAATTCGATCAACTGCCGTTTCCGTTCTTAGCTCGCCCGCGTCTTCAGCAGAAAGACGCGCCCAAACGCGCTCTGCCGCCGCATTAACCACCGGTGAATCGACTTGCTCGGTCCGAATTCCGGCGGTCACTTTGTTGAGGATGGATTCTGTATTCTTGTTGTTCATCATGTTCTCCAAGTGCTCTTATGTAGCCTCACTTTAGTCTGTGCGGATTCATACCAACACCGACAAACCAGACTAAACTATGCGACGTGCTGCTTCAGATAGTGCCCTATCTCTTTTCGTAGTTTCGTGCGAGCGCGATGCAGTACCACGCCTACCACCAGATGCGACGTGCCCATCAACTTTGCAATCTCGTGGTTTTCGTAGCCCTCGTAATAGCGCAGTACAAACATCTCCCCTGCGGTTGCGCCCAAACGAGCAACCGCTTGTCGAATGAGTTCCTGCAACTCGCGATCGACGTGCTCGGCCTCTGGGCTTTTTGCCGGGCTCTCAAATGCCCCCGCATCGGCCTCTTCCAACCCCACCGATTTTGATCTGGTGCGACTGCGCATCATATCCAGCGAGGCGTTGATCGCCGCTCGCGACAAATAAGCCTCCGGATTTGGCGACAGGTCGAGCGTGTCCTGGCTTTTCAGCAGTCGCAGGAAGATGGTTTGCAGCACGTCCTCAGCGTCTGCGGCGCTGCCGGTAATACGGTGAGCGGTGCGAAAAACGCGGTCATGATGCGCTTGGAATAGCGTTTCCAGCGCTCCCGGCGGATTTGGAACTGGTCTCAAAGTTCTAACGGCTGCCTGCACAGTGCCCTCCTGACGTTCGTCTACCATTCAGTAAACGAGTGGCTGGAGGGCTTATTAACAAGCGGGCGACTATATGGGCGGAATATGGTCAGGATGCGCCAGATCCACTGCAGAAGCATGCCCAGGTTCCGATTTCCAAGGGCTGTCTGCTAGTTTTTCATCAGTTGACTGCTAAATCACACTGGCGGGCCCTCGCTGGCGTCAAATTCTTCCATCTCTTTAGTCCATTCGTAGGCGGGGCGACTCTGCAATAACCGCACACAGCGGTTCCAACGCAGGATTGATTCGTCGTTGTCTGGCGGCCGAATTTTCTCCGCCGCTTCGAAGAGTACCATTGCTTCTGCGAAGATTGGGTAGACGTTGTGCGGCGGCCGGCCGGCGCGAAGCTGGGCCTTTGCTTTCCGCTCCTGCAGAATACCGAGGTGGTAGACGCGCTCATATTCGCTGGTCAGACCGCGAAACAGTAGATCGGCTTCCGAGTACCGATCAGAGACTGCACCGGTAAACTGGTCCGTGATCGCCAGCCCCAGGAGACGCAACGCTGTCTGATTGTCCGCTTGCTCGCTGAGTATGTCGCGGCAGATCGATTCCGCCTCACCGGGCTCGTTCAAATATCGATAGACTTCAGCCTTGGAGATCGCCTCAGCAATGCAGGCTTTTGAGATTGGCTTGAGATTCAGTTGCACGTCAATCCTCCCTTCTTGAGGGCAGTCAACAGTTCCACATTGTTACGCGCACCGCCCGAATTCAGCGCGCCAGCTACACACCCACGGTCTGTGCAGACTCGGAGGCGGCTTTCGTGGAGATGAGAGCTAGCCCAGGTTCTGCTGCTTGATCAAATTCAGCCGCCGCCTCCGTTTGCTTTTTGACCGTGAAGGAGGCATCGAGCTCTTCCAACAGGACGTCACTGGAATTACGCCAATGGAGGACGTAACTAAGCCATTCATCGTCTTTGAGCGTCTCTAATAACACTCTTAGCTGATGTTGCTTATCCGCGCTCAGATCGTCACTCAGTG
>JAMQPI010000454.1 GCA_023717565.1 Pyrinomonadaceae bacterium
CGTTGGCCAGGGGAACTGGCAGGCGTTGTTGGAGGCCAATAAGGTAGCTTTTGTTCAGGGTTTCGTGCAACGCTCGGATTTCCAAACCGCTTATCCAGCCACCCTGACCGCCGCGCAGTTTGTCGACCAATTGGACACAAACGCGGGCTTGGTGCTCTCTTCAAGTGAAAGATCGAACCTTGTCGGGCAGCTTAGTCCGAGCCCAGCGAGCCCTGCTCTACGCGCTGTCGTCCTGCGCGCTATCGCCGAAAACTCAAATCTGCACCAGAGAGAATTCAACAAAGCTTTCGTTCTGATGCAGTACTACAGTTATCTGCGCCGCAACCCAAACGCCGCGCCCGATAACAATTTCGCGGGCTGGCAGTTCTGGCTCGACAAGCTCAATCAGCACAATGGCAACTTCGTCACTGCCGAGATGGTCAAAGCGTTCATCGTCTCCGGCGAGTACAACGCACGCTTCTAAGAACCGCAATAAGCTTAATTTACAACGAAGGCTGGACTCGGTTTCGAGTCTAGCCTTTTTTGTGCCATGAGGTCAGTACCGTCACGCCGTAGCGTCGGGTCACCCTCACCCATCACACAACGATGTGCCACGAGGTCAGTACCGTCACGCCGTAGCGTCGGGTCATCCTCTCCCCTCACTCACCCCGCGGGCCACGAGGTCAGTACCGTCACGCCGTAGCGTCGGGTCAGCCTCTCCCCTCACTCACCCCGCGGGCCACGAGGTCAGTACCGTCACGCCGTAGCGTCGGGTCACCTCTCCCCTCACTCACCCCGCGTGCCATGAGGTCAGTACCGTCACGCCGTAGCGTCGGGTCATCCTCACCCATCACTCATGTCGCAGTGGATTGCTTGACAGACGTGATCCGGATCGCCAAGATACGTCCATTCTCAGTTTCCTCATCCTCATCATGTGGAACGACACCGACACACCTCTGGCTTACTTCATCTCCTTCCGCACTTACGGCACCTGGTTGCATGGCGATAAGCGCGGCTCGATTGATCGCTTCCACAATCGTTATCGCTCTCCATACATGCCACCAAACGCAAATTGGCATCGGTACAATGAGCAGCAACTAAAGGCGTCGCCACTAATCTTGGGCGCGCATCAGCGCAAGTCGATTGAGGCTGCTATTCGCGAGACTTGTAAGATTCGAGATTGGTCACTATTAGCTTTCAACGTTCGCACAAATCACGTCCATACAGTTGTGGCTGCGGATCGCGAGCCTGAACTTGTGCTTACAGCCTTAAAAGCCAATGCAACCAGGCAGTTGAGGGAAGACAATCTTTGGCAGCAAGAGTTTAGTCCCTGGGCTCGGAAAGGCAGTAAGCGAAGATTGTGGAATGAAAGGAGCGTTGCGAATGCTATTGGCTATGTGCTGTACGGGCAGGGTGACGACTTGCCCGACTTTGATGAGTGAGATCCGTCCTGTGTGATGGGTGAGGACGACGCGACGCAACCGCGGTACTGACCTCATGGCACATCGTTGAGTGATGGATGAGGACGACCCGACGCTACGGCGTGACGGTACTGACCTCATGGCACATCGTTGAGTGATGGGTGAGCACGACCCGACGCTACTGCGTGACGGTACTGACCTCATGGCCCGCGAGGTGAGTGAGGGGAGAGGATGACCCGACGCTACGGCGTGACGGTACTGACCTCATGATGCTGCGACATGAGTGATGGGTGAGAACGACCCGACGCTACTGCGTGACGGTACTGACCTCATGATACTGCAACATGAGTGATGGGTGAGGACGACCCGACGCTACTGCGTGACGGTACTGACCTCATGTCACAAGGTTGAGTGTTGGATCACGGTCCGAATCTTTGCTTGTATTCGCCCGAGATGATAAACGCCTTTACCATCTCCGCGTTGACGAAGTTGCCGTTGAAGCTGTTTAGCTTATTCAACCAGAAGTTGTAGCCATCGAAGTTTGAGTCGGGTAGGTCATTTGGATTCCGGCGCAGGTAGCCAAAGTACTGCATCAACACGAAAGCCTTGTTGAAATGCGCCGTGACGAGAGTGGAGTCCTCTGCCACCGCGCGCAACACCTGTGCTCGCGTCTTCGTGCCTGCCGTCAGATCTGCAACCAGCGCGTCGCGTTCCGCCTGTGACAGCGCCAAGGCGTTTGCGTTCAGCGCGTCCACAAACTGGCCCGGGGTCAGTGATAGTGGATACGGAGTCAGAAACTGCTGACGGGTGACAAACTCGTTGAAGTAGGCTTGCTTATTTGCTTCCAACAACGCATCTGCACCGGGCATGCCGATAACCACGCCCAAGCCGATGCGCTGAACGTCGGGCACAAACTCCGCCAGCGTCAACGGCACGAAAGTTCCTATGCGCGTGGGACCAAAGGCTGTCGTGAAGGTCCGATAGACCAGGTAACCTGTCTGCTGAAACTCAATCGATAAGAAGAAAGCTCCCGAGACATTGATGCGGCGAATTTCGCGGCACGGCTCGTCAGTACACGAGTCGATCTGGTCCTTCCAGAAGTTCATGCCAGGGATATCCGGCTCGCGAGTGAAGAAGTCAACGTAGTGCTGTCGGACGAAAAAGGCGGTATTGAAGCTGGCCGGATCCACCGGGTTTAGGCCGGTGGCGCCGTCGTTACTGTTGATGGTGAGCACCGTTGTGGGAGTCGCGCCGACCGTCATATCGACGCCATTGCTCAAGGTTAGATTGACGGTCTCGGGCGTCTCGAAAAACACATCATCAGTGATAAACACAATGAAGGTCTTACTGCTCTCGTTCTGCCCAAATCGCAAGGTGCCTGCAGACTGCGCGTAGTCCTTGCGTGCTTCGGCGCTGCCATTCGAGGTGCTGTAGTCCACAGTGGCCGGGACTGCAAGGCTGCCGGTACGCTGCACCGTGATAGTGCGAAAGCCGGTTCCCTCGAAACCTATTCCAGTGCCGTCCACGCCTTCTGCAACGGAAAATGTTGCACTACTAAATGAAGCGCTACTGGCCGTCGAACAACTGGTGGCACTCCAGTTCAATGTGATCGATCCAATGTCACCACCGTCATCATTGTTGTCGTACCCATCTACAGCTATTCGATAGATGGTCCCAGCATTTGAGGGGAAGACTACCCTGCTGCTTACGGTACCTGACACGACATCGTCATTCCTTGCAATCAAGGTCAAGGAGCCAACAGCCGTTCCGGTGTACACACCAAGCACAGTGTCATAGTTGCTGCCTGCAGTGGTGATCGTAACGGTGCTATTGCTAGGAGACTGCCATTGGTACCAAACCGAATGGGTGCCGCCGAACCCGTCCGGCGAGTGGTTTGGCTCCCCCGTTTCTCGCGTAGCTGCGACGTTGGTCCCGGCGACGGTACCTGAACAACCAAAGATGGATTGCGCGTTAGCCAAGTTGTCATTTGGCGGCGGTGAAGGAGTCGGAGTGGGTGAGGGTGGTGGGCCGAGAACCGTCGGCCATCCGATGTCTTTCAGCAGAGAATTCGTCAAGTCCTGCGGCGGACTCACGCTGTGACTGAGATTGCTGTTGATGTTGGGCTCCATTAACTGGTTGGGGGAAAGGTCAATGTCCCAATGCGAAATCGAAGAGCCTGGATCGACGGGATTGATGGCCCAAATTCGCGGGCGTCCCATCGGATCCTTTCCTCCGTTCAACACGGAAGCTGCGTCGCCCACGACTTGTGGGCCGTTCCATACCAGGTTGTTGTCGTTAATGGCGGACGCAACGCGTTCGGCATCTGTCATTTGCACCCAGGTTTTGCCGGTAGTGTTATCCAAGAGAAACCTGTCGTAAATACTGGGAAAGCCGCCAAACTGTGCACCGTTCTCCTCATCTGTGAAACTCTGGAACCCTAGGCCGTGAGCTAACTCGTGAAGCAGCACCGCGACTAGATTGATTCGGCCAGGGGCTTGAGCGGTATCGAATCCGTAATACCAGTGGCTCATTGTCAAACATCCCGAAGTGCCAACGTTCACATTGAACCGAGCGCTTATCTCAGCAGTGCCAAAATTCAGGTCGCTATTCGAAAGTGAATTGGCCTGAGCAATGCTGTACCACGTACCGGCAAAGGGGGCCCCCACAAAGTTCATTTGCATACCGGTCGATCCAGCGGAACCCAGAACCCCTGTGTCTGCGTCGCATGGTAGACCCTGCCAATTCGCACGAACGGTGATCGTCTGATTGCTATTGAGAGTTGCGCCCCAAATATCGGCCGCCCGTTGAAATGCCAACAGACGCTGCTGGCCCACAGTAGTACCAGGGTTTCCTGCAACCGGCGCCGCCGGCGTCGGGTCATTGAAACCAACATTGGCACCATCGGTGTTTTGAATGACTATCGTGGCCGTTGCGAACGCCGAGGAGGAAGCGATCAAGGCCACCATTAAGGTAAGCAATAGAACATGAATTCTGGCGATAAGCTTTTTCATGGGTTTGGTATTTCAGGTGCTTTAGAGTGATCGGCTGCGAGTAGCCTTATTTTCCCTTGGGGCGGTTTTCAATCAGTTTCGGATCAATACCAAAAAACGCGCCGGCAGCCCTGGGATTGTTAACGCACGAAGTGGACACCGAGCCGTCCGGGTTGGTGCGGGCAACAGTCACGTTTTGAAAACGGTCCTCGAGATCCACCGAGACCGATCCATCGGCGTTCTGGACCTCTACGAGTCCCTCGGTTGATGTATTGATCATTTCCTTAAGCCCCTGCGCCAGTCGTTCGGCCTCTTGCTGAGTTAGGGGCCTAATCAGTCCGGTCTTTGGATCGACCGGAACGTCTTGCCCGGCTACCTTGACGTTGACAGACTTCGCTGCAGGTTTATCGGCCACAACAACACTCCTCTCATGATCGTTTGGCTTGTTCGGGCTGGCTGACTGCCTGGAAAGCACAGTTACGGCGCCGATCGCGAGAATGACCAGCGACGCGACAGTGATTACCGGTAAACGCGGGAATTTCTTCGCAGAGTTCACGGTTCTGTTTCGATGTTTGCTCACAGCGGTACTCCTCTTTGGTTTCAATGACGGCGATTGGAAGTCTTCGCGGATTACTACCGTAGTCCCGTGTATCCGGGCGAGGTGCGAGAACCACGGCGAGGCTAGGGGGGAAACAATCCCAAGGATTCCTGAAGCCCTGAAAATAGCAAATGCCGATTGGGGTGGTCGGCGGCTGCTCGGCCGGGTTCAGAATACAACAATTCGCTCCCCGTTGACACAAGAAGATTTGTGTTCAACACGTGAGGCCCAGGGACCCGCAATTAGCTGGCGAAATCTAGCGGAAGCGCCGAATGTGCCGATTGCGATGGGTCGGGGGAAGAAGGAAGTGACCTCATGGCACATCGTTGAGTGATGGGTGGGGCTGACTCGACGCTACGGGGTGACGGTACTGACCTCATGACACAACCGTTGAGTGATGGGTGAGGACGACCCGACGCTACGGCGTGACGGTACTGACCTCATGACACAAGGTTGAGTCTTGGATCACGGTCCGAATCTTTGCTTGTATTCGCTCGAGATGAT